>JAMNXK010000029.1 GCA_023653245.1 Tagaea sp. | reverse complement strand
GCCCACGCGCGCGAGCATCGGCACGACCGCGGTGCAGAGCGCCTCGTCGTTGATGTAGCGGTTGTTGGGGCAGTGCATCGAGATCGTGAAGCCGTTCGGGTAGCCCGCTTCGGCGAGCAGCCGGCGCGCGGCGTCCGGATCGGTGGGCAAGCGCTGGTTGCTCTCCTGGTCCCAGCCTTGGATTTGCGGGGCGATGATCAGGCCCGAGGGCTGGCCGAAGCCGCGCATCACCACGCGCATCAGCGCCGCGCTGTCGATCGCCTGATAGATCGCCCGGCGCACGCGCGCGTCGGTCAGCGGGTTCTTGACGCCCGGCTGATCGAGCAGCGTCTCGCGCGCGGTGTCCATCGCGAGATAGACCGTGCGCGCCGTCGGGCCCTGGCGGACGGTGAGGCCCTGCACGTTCTGCAATGCCGCCACGTCCTGCAGCGGGACGGGGTACATGAGGTCGAGTTCGCGCGAGCGGATCGCGGCCACGCGCGTGGCGGCGTTGGCCACCGGGCGCCAGGTCGCGCGGGTGATCCCCGTCGCGGCGGCCGATTCCCAGGCGGTGGGATTGATCTCCATCACCGTGCGCTCGTCGGCGACGCGCTCGACGAAGCGGAACGGGCCGGTGCCGTTGACGTTGTTGTTGGCGAAGTTCGTCGCCGCCCCCGCCTGACCCGAACGCGCCACGGTCATGGCGTTGTTCGCGTCGACCCAAGCCTTGTTCATGATGAAGAACAGGGTCAGATCCTGGAGCAGAACGGGGTTCGGCCCCTTGGTGACGATCGTGATCGTGTTGTCGTCGACCTTCTCGATGCGCTCGATCGAGGTGACCGTGTAGCTCATGTCCGAGGTCGGCTGGCGCACGCGCTCGAAGGAGGCGATGACGTCGTCGGCGACGAAGGGCTGGCCGCCGTGGAAGCGCACGTTGCGGCGCAGATGGAAGCGCCAGGTCGTGGGATTCACCTGCTCCCAGCGCTCGGCCAGGCCCGGCTGCAGCGCGCCGTCGAAGTTCCGGCGGACCAGCGGGTCGTACATGTTCGACTTCATCGCGTTGGTCACGCCGTGGTTGTTGGCGTGCGGATCGAGGCCGAGAATGTCGTTGGCCGAGCCGTAGCGGAAATTTTGCGCGCCCGCGGGCAGTGCGAGCGCCAGCGCGGCGAAGGCCGCGGCCGCGAGCAGCGCGGGCCGGAAAGCCGGTTTCGTCATGGGGGTGTCTCCTGTTCGAACCTGTTATCGTTGCGGCACCGGGCTTGGGCCCGGAAGCTGGGCGGAACTTTGCGTCAGCCCAACGCGCGACGCAACCTGAATCGGGAAACCCGGACGCATGGACGATTGCGCACTTGCGAAGGCCGCCGACGCCGTCGTCGCGCGGTTGGAACGTCCGGGCGCGCCGGGGGCGGCGATCGGGATCGTGCGCGGCACGCGGACGGTGTGGCGCGGCGCGTTCGGGCTGGCGAGCCTCGAACTCGGCGTGAAGCTGGCGCCCGAGACCGTCATGACCGTCGCCTCGGTCACCAAGCAGTTCACATGCTTGGCGCTGCACATGCTCGCGGCCGAGGGACGGATCGATCTCGACGCCGAGGCGCTGCCCGGCGTCACGTACCAACACATGATGCGCAACGTCTCCGGCCTGCCCGATCTGATGGAGACCTTTTGGCTGGGCGGCGGCGATCTGTCGATGCCCGCGCCGCGCGACGCCCTACTCGATCTGGTCAAGCGCCAGACCGCGCGGAACTTCGCGCCCGGCACGGACTTCAACTACTGCAACACCAACTTCGCCCTGCTGCACGAAGCGACCGAGCGCGTCGAGGGCCGATCCTTCGCCGAGATCCTGGCCACGCGCATCCTGGCGCCGGCGCGCATGACGAGTGCGCGCCTCGGCACGCGCCAAGACGAGATTGTTCCCGGCCTGGCCAACGGCTATTTCGCGCGGCCCGATGGGTACGCGCGCGCCATCGACGCGTGGCCCGGCGGGGGCGAGGGCGGCTTGCGCGCTTCGCTCGACGACATGATCGCCTGGGCGAAGAATTGGTCGACGCGCGACGTCGGCGGCGATCTTCTCGACGCGATCGCCACACCCCGCGCCTTCGCCAACGGCACGCCGAACTTCTACGCCTGCGGCCTGCAAGCCTTGCCCTGGCGCGGGCTCGATACGCTCGGCCATGGCGGGCTGATGCCCGGCTTCATGACCGAGTTTTGCCGCGTGCCGGCCGAAGACCTGACCGTGATCGCGATCGCCAATTCCGACCGTTTCCAGCCCTGGCTGGTGGCCCGCGAAATTCTCGACCGCGCGCGCGGCCTCGATCCGGACGACGTCTTCGCGCCGGATGTCGAGACCGGCGCCTATCTCTCGGAAGACGGGCGCACGACGCTCGACCTTCTGGTCGAGGACGGCCGCGCCAAGGCGCGCCAGCACGGCACGGTCTTTCCGCTGGCGCGCGACCATTCGGCCTTGCGCGGCGCGTTCGCGTTCCGCTGGGACGGCTCGGGCGTGGTGCGCGCCAACGGCGCGCGCACGGCCTTCGCGAAGATCCAACGGACCGGCTTGCCGAAAGGTCTCGACGGCGTGTGGCGCAACGCCGAACTGGGTGCGACCTACACGATCGACGCCAACACCGTTCGCGTCGATGGGCCTTTGTGTGGCGGCGTGGCCGGAACGCTCGATCCCTTCGGCCCGGCGGCGTTCCGGATCAAGGTCGAGACCGGTCCCTTCCCGCGCAGCTTCGACGCGCATCTGCCAGGCGACGGCACGATGCGCGTCGATGCCGGCCGCGCGCGCGGTTTCGTTTTCCGGCGGATCGCGTAGACTGGCCCGGCGATTCGGGAGATGGCATGACCGGCACGTTCCGCAAGCTCGAACATTGCCGCCTGAGCGGCTCGCCCAATCTGCTGCCGGTCCTGAGCCTGGGCCGCCAGAGTCTGACCGGCGTGTTCCCCGCTTCGCCCGCCGAGAAGTTGACCGAAGGTCCGCTCGACTTGGTCTGGTGTTCCGACAGCGGCCTGCTGCAGCTCGCCCACAGCTACGAAGCCGCCGAGATGTACGGCGACAATTACGGCTACCGCTCCGGCCTCAACGCGTCGATGGTCGCCCATCTCAAGCGCAAGTTCGTGACGCTCGAGAAGTTCGCCGGTTTGGCGGCCGGCGACACGGTCGTGGACATCGGCGCCAACGACGGCACCGGGTTGAAGGGCTACGAGACCGCCGGCTTGCGGCGCATCGGGATCGATCCGACCGGCGCCAAGTTCCGCGGGCACTATGCGGAAGGGATCGAGCTGATACCGGATTTCTTCGCGGCCGAGCGGCTGGCGGAAATCGGCGCCAAGCCCGCGAAGCTCGTCACCTCGATCGCGATGTTCTACGACGTCGAAAGCCCGGTGGGCTTCGCGCGCGAGGTCGCCAAGATCCTCGACAAGCAGGGCCTCTGGCATTTCGAGCAAAGCTACATGCCCTCGATGCTGCGGCTGTGCTCCTACGACACGATCTGCCACGAGCACCTCGAATACTATTCGCTGGGCGTGGTCGCGAAGATCCTCGACGCGGCCGGCATGTTCGTGGTCGACGTCGAGCAGAACGCGGTCAACGGCGGCAGTTTCGCGGTCACGGCCGCGCGCAAGGGCTCGGGCTGGACGCCCAACCGCCTGATCGTCGATTGGATGCTCGAACAGGAGGAGCGCATGGGGCTCGGCACGCCGCGCCCCTATCGCGAGTTCGAGGAGCGCGTCTACCGCCATCGCGCCGACCTCAAGCGCTTGGTCGGGCGTCTGGCCGAAGCGGGCAAGCGAATCGTCGGCTACGGCGCCTCGACCAAGGGCAACGTGATCCTGCAATTCTGCGGGCTCGGACCCAAGGAGATCGCCGCGATCGCCGAGGTCAACGAGACGAAATTCGGCCACGTGACGCCGGGCTCGCACATCCCCATCGTCTCCGAAGCGCAGGCCAAGGCGATGAAGCCCGACTACATCCTGCTGCTGCCCTGGCACTTCAAGGACGGGATCCTGCGCCGCGAGGAGGCGTACCGCCAGCGCGGCGGCAAATTCATCGTGCCGTTCCCCGAGATCGAGATTCTCTGACGGCCGCGTCGGTCATGCGCTCGACCAGGGCGCGGAATCCGATCCGCGCGCGCCATCCGAGTTCGCGCGCCGCGCGCGACGGATCCGCGCGGAGCGCCGCGTCCGAAGTCTCGCGCGCGATCCGCAGGATCGCGGGGTCGGCGCCCGCGCGCGCGAAGGCGATGTCGATCCAGTCGCGCGCCGCGTGGACTTCGCCCGAGCCCAGCACGTACTCGCCGGGAACCGACGCCTCGGCCATCGCGCCCAGCGCCGCGACGATGTCTTCGGCCGCCGACCAATCCGCGCGAGCGCCGGCGTTGAGTATATCGGCGCCGACGCCCGAAGCGGCCGCGTCGACGATCTTGCGCGTCAGGAATCCGGGCCCGCGCAATTCGCTTTCGTGATTGAACAACACGGCGAAGGACGCGTGCAGCCCGAGGCGTTCGCGCGCGTGGCGCGCCAGATCGCGCGTCCATGCCTTGGTGCGGCCGTAGAAAGTGCGCGGCGCCATGGGCGTGGTTTCGTCCACCGCCGCGTCGGCGGCGGCGGGTGCGGCGTACATCTGGCTCGACCCCGCGAACACCGCGCGCGCGCGCGGCGACTTGGCGGCCATCCAATCGAGAATCGTCGCGGCGGCGTCGAAATTCACCCGCACCATCGCGCGGGTCAGCGCGGCCTCGTCGTCCGGTTTGCCTTCCGACGGATGGTGCGCGGCGGCGAGATGGAACACGCGATCGGGCGAAACTTGCGTCAGCGCCATCGTCAACGCGGCCCCGTCGCCGGCGTCGCAGACCAGGCGTTCGACGCCCGGCTCGACCGGACTCGCCGCGGCGCGCACCAGCCCCACGACGCGCCAGCGATCCGCGGTCAGGCGCCGCGACAGGAGCCGGCCGTCCTGCCCGCCCGCGCCGGTGATCAAGGCGACGCTCATTCCTCGCCGAGCGCATTCGCGCGCTCGGCCCCCGGAAGCGTCTCGGCCAGCGCCAGCGCGGCTCGCGCCAGGAACTCGCGGTCGCCGGCACGGTGGAACAGGATGTTGCCTTGCGAATGGCCGGCCGCGGTTTTCGGCAAATCGCCGGCGGTCACGCCGACGCACCAGTACTCCCATATCCGGCGACTGAAGTTGCCGGCGTCTTCGTAGCCGAAGACCAGCGCGCCGTAGCCGTGACGCGCCATCGCCGCGAGCGTCGCGGCGACGCTCGCCTCGCCTTGACGCGCATGCGCGGTCGAATACTCGACCAGCGCCAGACGCGGCGGAAGGCGCGCGAAATCGTGGCTCAGCAACGCGTCGAAATCGAAGCCCTCGCAATCGGCCTTGAGCCAGTCGACGCGCGCGACGCCGGCGTCGCGCGCGAAATCGTCGAGCCGCGTGGCGGGCATCGTCGCGACGTCCTTGGTCGCGCCGAACGCCGAGGGCGCGCGGCCCGAAAGACCCACATCCGACCGGAAAAACGCCGCCGATCCCGTGGTCTCCCCCACCAGGCTCGCGCGGTGGCGCGCGCGGCCCGGGAAACGCGCGGCGAGATGCGCCATGGCCTGGGCGCAGGCCGGATCGGGTTCGAACAGATCGACAGTCCAGCCCATCTCCAGAAAGGGCAGCGCCGTCTCGCCCACGCAAGCGCCGACGTCCAGCGCGTGCCCCTCGGGGCACGAATCCCGCAGATAAGGCGCGGCCAGAAGCTTTACGATGGCGTTGTCGGTCAGCGCGCGGAACATCGGCGCGGCGGCGGCGGCGCGCGCCACGCGCTCGATCGTCGCGATCAGATCGGCGGGCGAGCGGGCGCGCAAGCGCTCGAGTCGCGCCTCGCGCGCGCCGGTCAGCGATCGGACCGCGTCGCCGAATTTGCGGCCCGCCGCCGCGACGTCGAAATACGGCGGGCGGGGCGCCATCGCGGCGCGCGCGCGCGCGGACGCCGCGCGGCGCAGTCCCGGGTCGCGGGCCAGGGCGGCGGCCTTGGCGGCGTAGTCGGCCTCGTCCGTCGCGACCATATCGGGAAGCCCGGCGCCCGCGAGCATCGCCGCTCCCACATGGCCGCGAAAACGCGCACCGGCGAGCGTGACCACGGGCAAGCCGACGCTCAAGGGGTCGATCAACGAGCACGCGCCGGAGAACGGATGCGCGTCGAGATAGACGTCGCACAGCGCCGCGATGCGGTGCAGATCGGCGCGGCACGGCACGGGCCGCGCCGCGCGCCAGCGATCCCGTCCGACGCCCGCCGCGGCGAACTGCGCCGCCAGGCGATCGAAAAACGGCGCGGAGAAATAGCTCGCCGACCAGCTCGGCGCGAACGGCATGATCAGCAGCTGGGCGTCGGGGACGGCGGCGAGCGTGCGCGCCCACAAGGCCGTCAGCTCGGGCCCGATTTTGAAGAAATTGGCGCCCGAGAAGAACACCGGCACGCCCTCCGGCAGGCCCAAATCGGCGCGCGCGACCGAGATCGTGGGCGCGTCGCGGTCGTGGTGATAGGCGTAGTAGTTCACGATCCCGGGCGCGCGGTGCAGCGCCTCCGTGTAGTCCGCTTGCGGATCGGCCCCCGGCTCGTTGTCGATGCCCGAGAGATACGCGTCGCCCGTCGCGAAGCCGGAGGTCGCCGGCGTGACCGTCGATACGATCTGCACGCGCGCGCATCGGCAGGCGGCGAGCAGCGCCACCGGATTGACCACGGCGGTCACGTTCGAATGGATCGCCAGCGCGTCGAGATCGTCCGCCCGGAGCCGCGCCAGCTGCGCCTCCAGATCGGCGCCGAGCACGACATAGGCGTCGGCCTTCGCGCGCGCGAGGTCTTCGAGCGGACCGGGCGCCGCGTCGAGCGCGTAGACGGTCAGATGCAGCGCCGGATCCTTGGCCTCGAACTGCGAAACCGCGAGATAGGTCTCGGTGAAGGGCCGCAACGACTGGATCAGGATCCCGGCGCGCAACTTCCCCGGCCGGCGCGCGCCGAAAACATGCCCGGGCGCGCGGCGCGCGCCGATCAGCATCGTTTCGAGGATTTCCCCGCGCAGCCGCATCGCGCGGCGAAGATTGCGGCGCGAGAAATACGCCATCAGCAAATTCGCGCGCTGGGCGAAGAGCAGGCCCAGCGCCGCGCGATGCGGGTCCGCCGGCCGGCCGACGACGACGCGGTGGAACGCCGCGACGATCGATTCCATGCGCTCGCCGTGACGTTCGCCCTCGCCGAGAGTCTCGAACAGCGCCGGCGCGGTCAGGAGCGCCGTTCCCGCCACCGCGCGCAACGCGGGCGACATCGGCGCCAGATCGGGAATTTCGGGCAGATCGTGCGGCCGGCGCATCAGCAAGGCGGCGAGCAATCCGCCCGGTTCGGCCATACGCGCCACCGCGCGCGCGCCCAGCTCGGCGTCGTCCGGCCCATCGGGAAACCGCGTCAACCCCGCTTCGACCAGCGAAAGCGTCTCGGGCCGCGCGACGAGCGCTTCGGGATCGGCCGCGCCGTCGAGACACGCGCGAGCGAGGCGGCGCCGGATCGCGCGCAACGACGCCAACGCCGGCACGTCGCCCGCCCCGAGATCTCGCGCGAGACCCTGTATCGCCGCCCACTCGACCGCGTCCAAGACCATGCGCGCGCCGCCATCCCTCGATTCCCAGACTTCGATCATGTTAGCCTGGGCGCGGGGGAGAAAGCGACGATGGGCGAAACACTGCTGTTCCGCAATGCGCGGGTTGTCGACGGCACTTCGAAGACCGCGCGTCCGGGCATGGACGTGCTGGTCGAAGCCGGCACGATCCGCGAGGTCTCGGCCAAGCCGGTCAAGTCCAAGACCGCGCGCGTCGTGGACCTCAAGGGCAAGACGCTGATGCCCGGGCTGATCGACTGCCACGTGCACGTGGTGGCGACGATGGCCAATCTCGCGCGCAACGCGGCGATGCCCACCAGTTTCCAGGCGCTCAAATCCGTCGAGGTCATGTCCGCGATGCTGATGCGCGGCTTCACCACCGTGCGCGACGCCGCCGGGGCGGATCTCGGCTTGAAGATGGCCGTGGACGAAGGCCTGTTCCGCGCGCCGCGCCTGTTCATCGCCGGCAAGGCGCTGAGCCAGACCGGCGGCCACGGCGACATGCGCGGGCGCTTCGACGACCGCGAATATTGCCTGTGCCACGCCCGCATCGGCCTGATCGCGCGCGTGGTCGACGGCGTGGACGGCGTGCGCAAAGCCGTACGCGAGGAGATCAAAGGCGGGGCGGACTTCATCAAGATCATGGCGTCGGGCGGCGTGGCCTCGCCCACGGATCCCATCGACTGGCTCGGCTATTCGCGCGACGAAGTGCTGGCCATCGTCGAGGAATGCGCCAATTCCAAGACCTATGTCGCCGCCCACGCCTACACCGCCGAGGCGATCGTCCGTGCGGTCGAATGCGGCGTGCGCACGATCGAGCACGGCAATCTGGTCGACGCGCCCACCGCCAAGCTGATGGCCAAGAAGGGCGCCTTCGTCGTGCCCACGCTGGTCACCTACGACGCGCTGGCCAACGAAGGCGCTTCGCTCGGTCTGCCGCCCGAGAGCGTGGCCAAGATCGAGAACGTGCGCGGCGCGGGCCTGCGCTCGCTGGAGATCTTCCGCGCCGCCGGCGTGAAGATGGCCTTCGGCTCGGACCTGCTGGGCGAGATGCACCGCCACCAATCCACCGAATTCGCCATCCGCGCGCGCGTGCTGCCGAACCACGAAGTGATCGCCTCGGCGACGACCGTCGCGGCCGAGCTGCTGCGCATGGAAGGCAAACTGGGCGTCGTCGCCCCCGGCGCGTTCGCCGATCTGCTGGTCGTCGACGGCGATCCGCTCAAGGATATTTCGGTCCTCACGGGCCAGGGCGAGCGCCTGCTCGCGATCGTGAAGAATGGCGCGTTCGTCAAGAACGCGCTGGCGCTGTAGAAGGTATTCGGGAGGACCGTCGAAAAATGCTGAAACCCGCCACACGCGACGCGCTGCTGGGCGTGAGCACCGCCACTTTGTGCACCGCCTTGTTCAAGCGCGGCCTGCGCAATCAATTTCTGCAGGACGTCCACCCGCTCAATGCGAGCCTGCCAAACATGGTCGGCGAGGCCTTCACGCTGCGCTACATCCCTGCGCGCGAGGATCGCAATCAGATCTCCGTGTTCCAGAACCGCGCGCACCCGCAGCGCAAGGCGATCGAGGATTGCCCGCCCGGCGCGGTGCTGATGATCGACAGCCGCAAGGACGCGCGCGCGGCCTCGGCCGGCTCGATCCTTGTCACGCGCCTGATGGTGCGCGGGGCCGCCGGCATCGTGACCGATGGCGGCTTCCGCGACAGCCCCGAAATCGCGCAGCTGACCATGCCCGCCTATCACAGCCGCCCCTCGGCGCCGACCAACCTGACCCTGCACGAGGCCATCGAGATCAACGGTCCGATCGGCTGCGGCGACGTGGCGGTGTTCCCCGGCGACGTGATCGTGGGCGACGGCGAAGGCGTGATCGTGATCCCGGCCGGCATCGCCGACGAAGTCGCCGCCGAAGCCGTCGAAATGACCGCCTTCGAGGATTTCGTGACCGAGCGCGTGCGCGCGGGCCAAACGATCCTGGGCCTCTATCCGCCGACCGAGGACGCGAACAAGGAAGCGTTCGCGCAGTGGCGCAAAGCGAAGGGACGTTAGACCCATGACCCGCACGATCCGTCTGGACCCCGCCGACAATCTGGTCGTCGCCGTCGATCCCATCGAGCCGGGTGCCGAGATCCACGGCGCGCGCGCCGCCGCGAAAATCCCGCGCGGCCACAAGATGGCGATCGAGCGCACGCCGAAAGGCGCGCCCTTCCGCAAATTCGGCCAGATCATCGGCTTCGCCACGCGCGACGTGGCGCCGGGCGAGCACGTCCACACCCAGAATTGCGAGTTCGCCGCCTTCGCGCGCGACTACGCCTACGCCGAGAACGCGCGGCCCTGGGATCCGCTGCCGATGGACAAGCGCCGCACCTTCCAAGGCTATCGCCGCGCCGACGGACGGTCGGGCACGCGCAACTATATCGGCGTCCTCACGTCGGTGAATTGCTCGGCGTCGGTCGCGCGCTTCATGGCCGAATCGATGATGCGGTCGGGCATCCTCGACGACTATCCCGAGATCGACGGCATCGTCCCGTTCGTGCACGGCACGGGCTGCGGCATGGCGTCCAAGGGCGAGGGCTACGACATTCTCCAGCGCACCTCGTGGGGCTACGCGACCAATCCGAACGTGGGCGCCGTGCTCTTGGTGGGGCTCGGCTGCGAAGTGTTCCAGATCGCCGACATGAAGAAGCGCTACGGCATCGAGGAGACCGACAAGTTCCGCTCGATGACCATCCAGGACACCGGCGGCACGCGCAAGACCATCGAAGCGGGCGTGGCCGCGATCAAGGAGATGCTGCCCGCCGCCGCCAAGGTGAAGCGCGAGGCGATCCCCGCCTCCGAATTGCTGCTTGCACTGCAATGCGGCGGCTCGGACGGGTATTCGGGAATCACCGCCAACCCGGCTTTGGGTGCCGCCGTCGATCTGTTGGTCGAACAAGGCGGCACGGCGATCCTGTCGGAGACGCCGGAGATCTACGGTGCGGAGCATCTGCTCACGCGGCGTGCCGCGTCGCGCGAGGTCGGCGAGAAGCTCATCGAGATCATCAAATGGTGGGAAGGCTACACCGCCAAGCATGGCGGCTCGATGGACAACAACCCCTCGCCCGGCAACAAGGCGGGCGGGCTGACCACGATCCTGGAGAAGTCGCTGGGGGCGGCCGCCAAAGGCGGCACGACCACGCTGCGCGGCGTCTACCGCTACGCCGAGCGCGTGGACACCAAGGGCTTCGTGTTCATGGACACGCCGGGCTACGACCCGACCTCGGCCACCGGCCAGGTCGCGGGCGGGGCGAACGTCCTGTGCTTCACCACGGGGCGCGGCTCGGCCTATGGGTGCAAGCCCACGCCGTCGATCAAGCTCGCGACGAATTCCGACATCTACCGCCGCATGATCGACGATATGGACGTCAATTGCGGCGACATCGTCGATGGCGTCACCGTCCAGGAAAAGGGCAAGGAGATCTTCGAGAAGATCCTGTCCGTCGCCTCGGGCGAAAAATCGAAATCCGAGGAGCTGGGCTACGGCGACAACGAATTCGTGCCCTGGCAAATCGGCGCGACGATGTAACCGCACCGGGCTTGCAACCGCCGCACGTGCGGCCGACATTCCGGGCATGGACAAGGAAAAACTCGAAAAGCTGCGCG
>JAMNXK010000463.1 GCA_023653245.1 Tagaea sp. | reverse complement strand
GAGCGTCAGCAGCCGGCTTTTCCACGCGTCGGAGATCGGGCTTTCCTGGGTGAGCAGCGGCCGCGTGCCGAATTGGAAGGCGCACGGGCCCACGTCGGGATTGCCGATGAAGTCCTTCCATTCGTCCAGACGCCAGACGCCGCCGGCCATGATGATGGGCGTGCGGGTCAGGCCGAACTCGTTCATCTGTTTGCGCAACTCGATCACGCGCGGCAGCGGCGGCTCGGGCTTGCGTGGGTCTTCGGCGTTGGACAGGCCGTTATGCCCGCCGGCGAGCCACGGATCCTCGTAGACCACGCCGCCGAGCAGCGCGCTGAACCGGTGATAGGCGCGCTTCCACAGCGCGCGGAAGGCGCGCGCCGAGGAGATGATCGGGTAGTAATAGACGCCGTGTTTGGCGCAGATCTCGGCGATCTTGTAGGGCATGCCCGCCCCGCAGGTGACGCCGTCGATCAAGCCCTTGGATTCCTCGAGCACGGCTTCAAGGATCGGCTCGGCGGCCCCCATCTCCCACAGGATGTTCATGTGGATGCGCGCCTCGGGCCCCGCGATCTCGCGCGCCACGCGCGCCTGATGCAAAGCGCCCTTGATCGCGTAGGCGATCAATTCGTCGTGGCGCTCGCGGCGCGTCTTGCCCTTGTAGATCTGGCGCACGACGTTGCCGTCGGCATCCGTATGGTCGGCGTTGACGCCCGAAAACGTGCCCACGCCGCCGGCTTTGGCCCAGGCGCCGGAGCTTTCGCCGTTGGACACGGAGACGCCTTTGCCGCCTTCGACCAGCGGCAGGACCTCGCGGCCCGAAATCATCATCGGTTCGAGCGAAAACAACGGCGTTCCCTTGGGTTGTCCGACGTCACGAAGCCGTTATATAGCCCGTCGGACCCGCCGCTTCCATGGCTTATTCGGCCGCTTGATCGAGCCTCGGCCAGCCGGTCAGGGCGATCTCGGCGCGCACGATTTCGGGCATGTCGGGCTCGGGGCGCAGCACGAAGCCGAGCGCGCGGCAGATTTCCAGCATCGGCCGGTTCTCGCGCAAGATCTCGCCGAACACGACGCCGATGCCCACGTTCTTGGCGTAGTCGAGGATCCGGCGCATCAGATAGATGCCCAGCCCGTGGCCCTTCTGATCGCTGCGCAGGGCGATGGCGTACTCGGCGCGCGCGCGATCGGGGTCGGCGGCCAGGCGCACCACGCCCAGAAATCCGCCGGCATCCTCGCAGACCAGCGCCATCTCGCGGTCGTAGTCGATCTGGGTCAGCCGGTCGAGCTGCGCGGGCGTGAGCTTGGCGATGGGCGCGAAAAAGCGCATGCGCCGATCCTCGTCGGTCATGCGCGCGAACATCGCCTCGATCGCCGGCGCGTCTTCGGGCCGGATCGGCCGCAGCTTCGCGCCGCCGCCGCCGGGCAGCTCGATGCGCCGCGCGAGATGCGCGGGGTAGGGCTCGATCGCCAGGCGCGCGGCGTGCGCCCCTAGCGCGGGCTTGGCGATGCGGATGCGCGCGTCGAGCGCGATGGCGCCCTTGTCGTCGACCAGCAGCGGGTTGACGTCGATCTCGGTCACCGCGTCGAGGTCGCACACCAGGCGCGACAGGCGCACCAGCGCAAGCTCGATCGCCGCCATGTCCGCCGCCGGCCGGCCGCGATAGCCGGCCAGCAGCTTCGACACGCGCGTGGCCGCGACCATCTCGCGCGCGAGTTTGACGTTGAGCGGGGGCAGGGCCATGGCCACGTCGCCGAGCACTTCGACCGCCACGCCGCCTTGGCCGAACAGCAGCACGGGCCCGAATTGCCGGTCGACCGACGCGCCCAGGATCAGCTCGTGGGCGTTCGGACGGCGGATCATCGCCTGCACCAGATAGCCGTCGATCCGCGCCTCGGGCTTGACGGCCAGCACGCGCGCGCGCATCGCCGCGGCGGCGGCCCGCGCTTGCTCGGGCCCGGCCAGATCGAGGGCGACCCCGCCGAACTCGGATTTGTGCAGCACGTCGGGGGAGACGATTTTCAGCGCCACGGGTCCGCCGATGCGCGCCGCGGCTTGGGCGACGCCATCTTCGTCGGCCGCGCGTTCGTTCCGCGGACCCGCGATGCCGTAGCCGTCGAGCACGGCGCGCACGTCTTCTTGCGACAGCCATTCCTCGCCGCGCGCCAAGGCGGCTTCGACCGCGCGCCGCGCGGCGTCGGGATCGGGGCACAGATCGTCGGGCGCGGCCTCGGGCACCTCCATCAGGCTGGCTTGCGCCCGGCGATAGCGCACCAAATGCATGAAGCCGCGCACCGCTTTGTCGGGCGTCTCGTAGCTCGGCAGGCGCGCTTCGGCGAATTTGCGCCGCGCGTCCAAAGCGCCTTGCGAGCCGCCGAGCCAGGCGGTCAGCACCGGCACGCGCGCATCCTTGGCCGAGAGGACGACCGCGTCGGCCGCGTCGAGCGAGGAGGCGATCGCGGTCGGGCAATTGAGCACCAGCAGCGCGTCCATCCCCGGATCGGCGAGCAGCGCCTTCATCGCGGCTTCGTAGCGCGCGGGCGGCGCGTCGCCGATGATGTCGACCGGATTGCCGTGCGACCAGGTGCGCGGCAGCACGCCGTCGAGGGCGGCGCGCGTGGCGTCCGACAGATTCGCCAAATGCCCGCCTTCGTCAATCAGCGTGTCGGTGGCGAGCACGCCCAAGCCGCCGCCATTGGTCAGGATCGTCAAGCGATCGCCCGAACTTTTTGGCGGGTTGGCGAGGGTGGCGACGGCGTCGAAGAGTTCATCGACATCATGGACGCGAAGCATGCCCGCGCGCCGGAACGCGGCGTCGTAGACCGCGTCGGACCCGGCCAGCGCGCCGGTATGCGACGCCGCGGCCTTGGCCGCTTCGGCGTGGCGGCCGGCTTTGATCACGATCACGGGCTTGAGCCGCGCCGCGGCGCGCGCCGCCGACATGAATTTGCGCGGATGCGTGATCGCCTCGACGTAAAGCAGGATCGCGCGCGTGGCGCCATCGAGGGCGAGCCAATCGAGCATGTCGCCGAAATCGACGTCCGCCATGTCGCCCAGCGACACCAGATGCGAGAAACCGATCTTGCGCGGTTGCGCCCAGTCGAGCACGGCGGTGGCCATCGCCCCCGATTGGGTCACGAACGCCAGATCGCCCTTCGGGGGCGCCAGATGCGCGAAGGTCGCGTTCAACCCCATGCGCGGCACGGCCACGCCCAAACAATTGGGTCCGACGATGCGCATCAGATGCGGCTTGGCCGCGTCGAGCATCGCTTGTTCGAGCGCCTTGCCGCGATCGCCGGGAAGTTCGCCGAATCCGGCCGTGAGCACCACCGCCGCTTTGCAGCCGCGCG
>JAMNXK010000028.1 GCA_023653245.1 Tagaea sp. | reverse complement strand
GCGGGCGTGCCGAACCCCGCCTTCACCTTGATGGTGCCCAACGACACCGAGCGCAACGCGGTGGCGCAGATCGTCCAGCAAATGGCGCGCGAGGCCGGGTTCGACATCCGCCTGCAGGTCGTCGATTTCGCGACCTCGATCCAGATGAGCCAGAACGGCGATTTCGAGGCCTATCTGCTGTCCTGGTCGGGCCGCGTCGATCCCGACGGCAACATGCACACCTTCTTCCATTGCCAAGGCGCGCAGAACGATTCGAAATTCTGCGATGCGCGCATCGACCGCGCGCTGGACGCGGCGCGCGCTTCGTCGGACCTCGCCGAGCGGCGCAAGCTCTACGGCGAAGCGATGGCGGTGCTGCTCGACGAGCGGCCGCGCATCTTCACCTATCACCGCAAATGGTTCTTCGCCCATTCGAGCCGGCTCAGCGATTTCACCGCCAACCCCGACGGCATGATCCGCGTGCGCGGCTTGCGCTGGCAGGCGCAGTAGAGAGTCGCCGGCGGCCTCACCCTTCGACGGGCTCAGGGTGAGGCCTTTTTCCGGACCTCATGGTGAGCCCGTCGAACCATGAGGTTCGCTCGATTTGGGTCGCTATCTTCTCGAACGGCTGGCGCTCGCGATCCCGACGCTGATCGTCGTCAGCGTCATCGTGTTCGTCCTGCAGAAGCTGCTGCCGGGCGACGCGGCCACGCTGATGTCCGCCGACGTCGACCTGTCGGCGGACGATCTCGCGCGCATCCGCGCGGGGCTCGGCCTCGACAAATCCTGGCCCGTGCAATACCTCGTCTGGATCGCGGGCGTTCTGCAGGGCGATCTGGGC
The DNA here is from genome assembly GCA_023653245.1 of Tagaea sp. The sequence continues at coordinate 10,439 of JAMNXK010000028.1, read as the reverse complement.
ACGTCGCTCAACACCAAGCTGCCGGTGCTCGAGGTGATCCTCGACAAGCTGCCGGTCACGTTCCAGCTCGCGACGATGGCGATCGCGATCTCGGTCGGCGTGGGCGTGCCGCTCGGCGTCATCGCGGCGCTGAAGCGCGGCACGGCGATCGACTACGGCGTCAATTTCGCCGGGCTGTCGGGCCTGTCGATCCCGCCCTTCTGGTTCGGGATCATGCTGATCCTCGCCTTCTCGGTCGAGCTCAACTGGTTCCCGGCCTCGGGCTACGTCTCGCCCTTCGAGGATTTCGGCGCCTCGATCCACGCGATGATCCTACCCGCCTTCGTGCTCGCGTCCGAGAACATCGCCATCCTCATGCGCCACACGCGCTCGGCGATGCTGGGCGTGCTCAAGCAGGATTACGTGCGCACGGCGCGCGCCAAGGGTCTGTTCGAGCGCTTGGTCGTGGTCCGCCACGCGCTCAGGAACGCCCTCATTCCGGTCATCACGCTGGGTGCGATCGAGTTCGGCCGCTTGCTCGGCGGAGCGGTGCTGACCGAGCAAGTGTTCACCATCCCGGGCTTCGGCAAGCTGCTGGTCGACGGCGTGTTCACCCGCGACTATCCCATCGTGCAAGGCGTCGTGCTGGTCGCGGCGTGCTGCTACATCGCGCTCAATTTCATGGCCGACGCGGCCTACGCGGCCGCCAACCCGCGGATCCGCGCCAGATGACCGACATCGCTGCACAAGCGAGCCTGCCGCGCGCGCCGGGCGCCGCCGCCCAGTTGCTGCGCCATCCGGGTGCGGTGATCGGCGGCGGAATCGCGGCCTTCTTCGTGGCGATGGCGGTTCTCGCGCCGGTCTTGGCGCCGCAAGATCCGATGGCGGTGGATTGGCTGGCGTTGCGCGCGCCGCCCTCCGCCGCGCACTGGTTCGGCACCGACGAGATCGGCCGCGACGTGCTGAGCCGCGTGATCTGGGGCAGCCGCGCTTCGCTGCTCGCCGGCCTCGCGTCGATCGCCTTGGCGCTGGCGGTGGGCGTGCCGCTGGGCCTCGCCGCGGGCTATCTCGGCGGCTGGTTCGACGCGATCGCGATGCGCGTGGTCGACGGCATGCTCGCGATCCCGCTGCTGGTGCTCGCCATCGCCATGGCGGCCACGCTGGGCCCGTCGCTCGGCAACGCGATGATCGCCATCGGCCTGTCGGTCTGCCCGATTTTCGTGCGCCTGGCGCGCGCCCAGACGCTCGCCGCGATGGCCGAGGACTATGTCGAGGCCGCGCGCGCCATGGGCTACTCGCATGTCCGCATCGCGTTGCGCCACGTGCTGCCCAACACGGCCCCCGCCTTGCTCGTGCAAGCCACGCTTGGCATCGCCACCGCGATCATCACCGAAAGCTCGCTGTCGTTTCTGGGCCTCGGGCAGCAGCCGCCCGCGCCGAGCTGGGGCTCGTCGCTCAACACGGCCAAGAATTTCATCGTCCAAGCGCCGTGGATGAGCCTGTGGCCGGGCCTGGCGATTTGCCTGGCGGTCTTCGGCTTCAATCTGCTCGGCGACGGCTTGCGCGACACGCTCGATCCGCGCGACAAGGACTGAATGGAAATTTTGCCGAGTCTCGCCCTCGCCGCCGCCGCTGCGGCCATCGCCTCCGCCGCCATGCGCACCATGCCGCTGCTGCGCTCTGTCGGCATGCTCGCCGCCGGTCTGGCGCTCGCCTACGGGCTGGCCGCCGGCTTGCCGTGGATCGCGATCGCGGGCGGCTTGGCGCTGGCCGCACACGCTTGGCGGCATTTCGAAACGCTGGCCACGATCAAACGTCTGGCGGAATCCGACGAGCCGCGCCCGACGACGCTATTCGCCTTCGTCGGGCGCGAGCAGCGCCCGGCCGACACGGTGTTGTTCCGCAAGGGCGAGCCGGGTTCGGAGATGTATCTGATCGTCGAAGGCTGGATCGAGCTGGTGGAGATCGACAAGCGCCTCGGCCCGGGCCAGCTGCTCGGCGAATTGGCGATGGTGGTACCCTCGCACAAGCGCACCTTGACCGCGCGCACGGTCACGCCGGTGACCCTCGCGCGCATGACCAAGCGCGACATGGAGCTGACGGCGCTGCAGAACCCGGCTTTCGGGTTCGAGATGCTGCGTTTGGTCTCGCGTCGCCTGTCCGACGATATCGGAAGGCTCGAAGCCGAGCTCGCCAAGCGCGGCGGTTGAACGCTCAGCCGTCGCCGCCGCCGCCCGCACCGGCGGGCGCGGCAATCTCCAAATTCGGAACCGAGAAGCCGCCCTCGCCATCTTCACCGTTCTCCAGGCCGGCACCCAAAGCCTGCACGGCCCCGCCGTCGATAACGAAGCCGGAAAAATCCGACCGGCTCGTCACGGCCCCGCCCCGCCACGCCACGATCCCTTCGACGATCGCGTCCGCCGAATGGTCGCCGCCAGGCGTGACGACGTGAACGACGCGGTCCGCATGCGGCCCCAGCAAAGTTTGCATTCTTTCGCGCACCCAAGCGGAGATCCGCGCCTTGAGGGGCCGGAGCCCGCGCGTTGCGCAATCGATATGGGCGACGAACCAACGTCCCCCACCGACATTCACCGCAACGCCGACACAAGTCCCCAGTCCGTCGGTGCCGCAGCGCTCCGGGAAATTTCCGTAGCGCCCTTGCTTGACGAGATGGTCGGCCATGCGCCGGCTCCGGACAAAATGGTTGTCCGGTCAGACTAACGGAATCTAGTGAAAAGTCACGCCCGCTTTTCCGCGCCGAAGCGGCCGCCCTTGCGGTAGGCGGCGAGCCAGGTCGGCGCTACCGCTTCCATCGCGTGAACCTTCACGCCCAAGGCTTCGAGACCGGGCGCGCCGGTGCCGACATTGTCGGTCTTGAGCATCTCGACCTGATCGCGGGTCAGGAGCTTGATCGGCAGCTTCTCCAAGATCGCGCCCTGGATTTCGGCGAGTTTCCAGGGCAGCGGAACGAGGCCGCGATGCTTGCCGATCTGGTCGAGCAGATAGACCATCAGCGCCTCGAACGTATAGGCGCGCGGGCCCACGGCTTCGAAGGTGCGGCCGGCCGCGTCGGGATTGTCGAGGGCGGCCACGATCCCGTCGGCGAGATCGCCGACATAGACGGGCTGGAAGCGCGTCTGCCCGCCGCCGATCAGCGGCAGGCCCGGCATCCAATTGGCCATCTGGGCGAAGCGGTTGAAGAATCCGTCCTCCGGCCCGATCACGATCGAGGGGCGGAAGATCGTCGCGTCGGCGAACGCCATGCGCACGCCGGCTTCGCCCGCGGCTTTCGAGCGCGCATAAGCCGCCTTGGAATTCGCGTCCGCGCCGAGTGCCGAGACATGCACGAATTTCGACACGCCCGCCGCGGCGGCGGCCTTGGCGAGGCGGCCCGGCCCTTCGGCTTGCAGCGCCTGGAACGTCTGCGATCCGCTCTCGGCCAGAATGCCGACGAGATTGACGACCGCGTCGGCCCCCTCGACCGCCACGCGCAACGCCGCGTCGTCCGACGCCAGCGACACGCGCATCGGCACGATCTGGCCGACATTGCCCATCGGTTTCAAGAACGACGCGGCCACCGTGTCGCGCACGCACGCGCGCACCACGCAGCCGCGCTTGGCCAGGCGCTGGACCACGTAACGGCCCACGAACCCCGACCCACCGAAAACCGTAACCCTGCGACCCGCTTGCATGTTCCGCCCCATTTTCGAGCCCGCTTTGGCGTACGCCACCCTACCCATCCCGGTCAAGCGCGGCCAGTTGACTTCGCCCCCCCGGGGGGATAGAGGTTCGCCCCTCGCGTTTGCCCGGTCCTTCGTTCTTCGGAGCGCGGGATCAGCGGCCCGGTGCCCGGGTGGCGGAATTGGTAGACGCGCTAGATTCAGGTTCTAGTGGCCGAAAGGTCGTGGAAGTTCGAGTCTTCTCTCGGGCACCAAGTTTCCCTCCCGCCGGCGCGCTCTTCGCGGAGCCCCGGCGGGATCACTTTTCGGGTCCAGCATGGCCGTTCAACTCCATCAGGGCGATCTGCCCGCCGGGCTTCACTTTCCCAACGGGGTCGCGATCGACACCGAAACGATGGGCCTCAAGCCCGGGCGCGACCGTTTGTGCGTCGTCCAGCTCTCGGGCGGCGACGGCAACGCGCATTGCGTGCGCTTGGCCCAAGGCGAATACGCCGCGCCGCGCTTGAAGGCGCTGCTGGCCGACAAAGCCACGCTCAAGATCTTCCATTTCGCGCGCTTCGACGTGGCCGTCTTGAGGAAATATCTCGGCGTCGAGACCAGCCCGGTCTACTGCACCAAGATCGCCTCCCGGCTGGTGCGCACCTTCACCGACCGGCACGGGCTGAAGGATCTGGTCCGCGACCTCACGGGCAAGGAATTGTCCAAGGAGCAGCAAAGCTCCGACTGGGGGGCGGCCGAATTGACCCAAGCCCAGCTCGCCTACGCGGCGTCGGACGTGCTTTATCTGCACGCGGTCAAAGAACGGCTGGACATGATGCTGGCGCGCGAAAACCGCACGCATCTGGCGCAAGCCTGTTTCGACTTCCTGGCGACCCGCGCGGCCCTCGACCTGCTCGGCTGGGACGAGGATGACATCTTCGCGCATTGAGAAAATGCTGCGCCGCAGCATGAGGGAATGCGACTCGACACACTCGCGTTTTCCCGAATCCGGAATTTTACGATACTTAACAAAGCTTTATCTTGGTTGACTTGAGCCTCCTCCCGCAGGCATAATTTTTGCCTGTATGAACGCTTCGCACCCCAAACCCATGGCGATCGACGCCGGCCGCATTGCGGCCGATTTGGCCGTCGCGCGCAAGGCGATCGCCACCGAGCGCGCCGGGCTCGAAGCCCTGGAGGCGGGGCTCGACGCGGCGTTGACCCATGCGCTCGACCTGATCGCCGCGATCAAAGGCCGGTTGATCGTCTCGGGCATGGGCAAATCGGGCCATGTCGCGCGCAAGATCGCGGCGACTTTCGCCTCGACGGGGACGGCCGCGCAGTTCGTCCATCCCGCCGAAGCGAGCCACGGCGATCTCGGGATGATCCGCGCGGGCGACGCGGTGCTCGCCTTGTCGAATTCCGGCGAGACCGCCGAGATGACCGATCTGGTGGCGTATACGCGCCGCTTCCGCATTCCGCTGATCGCGATGACCGCGCGCGCGGACTCGGCCCTGGGCCAGGCCGCCGACGCGATCCTCAAACTGCCGGCGGCGGAAGAAGCTTGCGCGGTCGGGCTCGCCCCCACGACATCGACCACGATCATGCTCGCACTCGGCGACGCGCTCGCGGTGGCGACGATGGCGCGGCGCGGCTTCACCGCCGACGCGTTCCGCGATTTCCATCCGCGCGGTTCGCTTGGCAAGCGTCTGGCCAAGATATCGGAGCTGATGCATGCCGATCCGCCGGTGGTGCGAACGGGCACGCGCATGGCCCAAGCGGTGCTGGAGATCACCGCCAAGCGCTTCGGCTGCACGGCCGTGGTCGATGCGCAAGGCGCGCTCGCGGGCATCGTCACCGACGGCGATTTGCGCCGGCATATGGGCGGCGACCTTCTGTCGCTGACGGTCGACGAAGTGATGACGCGCGCGCCGTTGAGCGTGGCGCCCGACGCGCTGGCGCTCGAAGCGCTGGCCACGATGAACGCGCGCCAGATCACCGCCGTGCTGGTGTGCGAGAACGCCCGGCCCGTCGGCATCGTCCATATCCACGACTTGCTGCGCGAAGGGGTGGCGTGATGGCCGATCCGGCGCGCGAGGATTTCGCCGGCGTGAAGCGCCCCGTGCCGGTGCCGCGCGCGGCGGGCGAGGAGCAAGCGCGGCCGCGCGCCCGGCTCGCGGGGCTCGCACCGGGCGAGAAGCGCGCGCATTCGACGCTCTACAGCCAGATGGTCGGGCTGCTGAAATTCGCGCTGCCCGCCGTGGCGCTGGGCTTGGCCACGCTGGTGCTGATCTGGCCGCAGCTCAATCCGCTCGACCAGCGCTTCCGCCTCGTGCCCGTGCAGGTGACCATCGAGGATCTCGAGAATCTGCGCATGGTCCAGCCGCGCTACGTGGGCGTGGACGAGCAATCCCAGCCTTTCACCATCGTCGCCGATCAAGCCTCGCAAGCCCGCGGCTCGTCGGAGGCGACAGATCTGGTCGCACCGCAAGGCGACATCCAGCTGACCCAGGGCGCGTGGCTGGCCATGTCGGCCGATCGCGGCGTCTATCACCAGACGGGCAAGTCGCTCGATCTCGCCGGCGGCGTCCAGCTGTTCCACGACGGCGGCTACGAGATTTCGACCGACGCGGCGCGGGTCGATCTCGACAAGGGATTCGCCTCGGGCGATACGCGCGTGCGCGGCCAAGGCCCGAACTCGCTGCTCGAAGGCGAAGGCTTCCGCATCCACGACCGCGGCCAGCGGGTCGAGGTCGTCGGGCCCGCGCGCGTCGTGCTCTATCCGAGCCCGCGCGTCACGCCGGGAAGGCCGCCGCAGAACGCCGCCGCACCCGCGCCGGGGCCGGCGCGTCCGCCGGGCGGCGCCGCACGATGATCGCCCGCACGCTCGCCTTGCTGATCGCGCTCGCGCCCGTCCTCGCGCACGGGCAAGCGCTCAATCTCGGCTCGGGCGGCTCGGGCCAACCGATCGAGATCACCGCGCGCCAGGGCATCGAGTGGGACCGCGACGCGCAGCGTTACGTCGCCACCGGCGACGCGGCCGCGCGCCAGGGCGATACGACCGTGCGCGCCGACCGCCTGATCGCCTGGTACCGCCAGGCGGCGGCGGGCGGCACCGAGATTTTCCGCTACGAAGCGATGGGCAACGTGCGCATCGCCACCGCGACGCAGACCGTGTTCGGCGATCGCGGCATCTTCGACGTCGAGAGCGACACGATGGTCGTCACCGGGCGCGCGCTGCGGCTGGTCACGCCGTCCGATACGATCACCGCGCGCGATTCGCTCGAGTATCACGGCAAGCGCGAAATCGCGGTGGCGCGCGGCAACGCCATCGTCGTCTCCGGCGACCGGCGCATGACCGCCGACGTGATGACCGCCTATTTCGGCCCGCCCGCGCCGCGCGCCCAAGCCCCCCAGCGCGCCGGCCAGCGCCAGCCCGCGCGCGCGCAAGCCCCCCCTTCGACCGCGCCCGAAAACCAGCGCCTCAAGCGCGTCGAATCCTTCGGCAACGTGCACGTCTCCACGCCCACCGAAATCGCGCGCGGCGACCGCGGCGTCTACAACATGGAAACCGGCATCGCGCAGCTCGCCGGCAACGTGCGGCTCACGCGCGGGGACAACCAGCTCGCCGGCGATTTCGCCGAAGTGAACAACAACACCGGCGTGTCGCGCCTGCTCTCGCGCCCCGCCGAGGGCGGCGACGGCCGCGTGCGCGGGCTGTTCGTGCCCCAGCAAGCCCAGCAGCCGCCGCGCGCGGGCGCGCCGCAACGATGAGCGCGCCGCCGCCCCCGCATCCGGTGCGCACCGCCTCGGGCGAGCCCGAGCTGACCGTCGTCGCCGGCAATCCGGGCTTGGTCGCGCGCAAACTCGGCAAGCGCTTCAAAGGCCGCCCGGTGGTGCGCGACGTGAGCCTCGGGGTCCAGCGCGGCGAAGCGGTCGGGCTGCTCGGGCCCAACGGCGCCGGCAAGACCACGTGCTTTTACATGATCACCGGCCTGATCGCGCCCGATTACGGCGAGATCCTGCTCGACGGCGTGGACGTGACCGATCTGCCGATGTATCGCCGCGCGCGCCTGGGCATCGGCTATCTGCCGCAGGAGACTTCGATCTTCCGCGGCCTGACGGTCGAGCAGAACATCCGCGCCGTGCTCGAACTGGTCGAGCCCGAGCGCGACCGGCGCGAGGCCGCGTTGGCCGAGCTGCTGGCCGAGTTCTCGATCACCCATTTGCGCCGCACGCCCGCCCTCGCGCTGTCGGGCGGCGAGCGCCGGCGCGTGGAGATCGCGCGGGCTTTGGCCTCGCAGCCGCATTTCGTGCTGCTCGACGAGCCGCTCGCCGGCATCGATCCCATCGCCGTGGGCGACATCCGCGATCTGGTCAGCCATCTCAAGGATCGCGGCATCGGCGTGCTGATCACCGATCACAACGTGCGCGAGACGCTCGAGATCGTCGACCGCGCCTACATCCTGCACGACGGCCAAGTGCTGATGGAGGGCGCGCCGGGCGAAATCGTCGCCTCGGCCGACGTGCGCCGGGTCTATCTGGGCGAAAGATTCTCGCTGTGAACCGGCTCGCCCCGCGCCTGGATCTGCGCCAGTCCCAGCAGCTGGTGATGACCCCGCAGCTGCAGCAGGCGATCAAGCTGCTGCAGCTTTCCAATCTCGAAGTCGCGGCCTTCGTCGAAGAGGAGCTCGCCCAGAACCCGCTGCTCGAACGCGACGAGCCGGGCGCGGAGAGTGCGGCCCCCGAGATGGAGCGCCCCGAACTCGCCGCGTCCGAGGCGGCCACCGACGAGCGCCACATGAACGGCGACGACCGCATCCTGGAGCGCGTCGATGCCAAGACCGAAGCGGCGGGCGATGCGCCGCTGGACGTCGACTACGACAATTCGCACGCGCAAGGCCCCGGCGAGACCGGCAGCGGCGAGGGCGAATTCCTGGGCGAGTGGAAAGGCTCGGGCGGACGCTCGGATTTCGAGGATTCGGAGTTCGGCCTCGAACAGACGCTGCAGAAGCCCAAATCCTTGCGCGAGCATCTGCTCGACCAGGCGGGCGTGGATTTCGCCGATCCGGTCGATCGCGTGATCGCCGCGCGCCTGATCGATCTGATGGAGGATAGCGGTTATCTTTCGGCGCCGCTTTCCGAGCTCGCCGACAAGCTCGGCATCGACGAAGCCCGCGTCGAGACGGTCCTCAAAGGCTGCCAGAAATTCGATCCGCCCGGCGTGATGGCGCGCTCGCTCAAGGAGTGTCTGTCGCTCCAGCTCGCCGAGCGCGACCGCCTGGATCCGGCGATGGCGGCGCTGCTCGAAAATCTCGAGCTGCTCGCCAAGCGCGACGCGAACGCGCTGATGCGGATCTGCGGCGTCGACGCCGAGGATCTCGCGGGCATGGTCGCGGAGATCCGCTCGCTCGATCCCAAGCCCGGCCTCGCCTTCGACGGCGTCGAGGCGCAGCCCATCGTGCCCGACGTGCTGATGCGCCTGGCGCCCGACCGCAGCTGGATCGTCGAGCTCAACCAGGACACGCTGCCGCGCGTGCTGGTCAATACGCGCTATCTCGCGCGCGTGACTTCCGCCGGCAACAAGAAGTCCGACAAGGAATTCATCGCCGAGCGCCTGCATTCGGCCAATTGGCTGGTCAAGTCGCTGCATCAGCGCGCGCAGACCATCCTGAAAGTGTCGGTCGAACTCGTGCGCCAGCAAGACGGGTTCTTCCGCCGCGGCGTGCGCCACCTGAAGCCGCTGGTCTTGCGCGACATCGCCGAAGCCATCGACATGCACGAATCGACCGTCAGCCGCGTGACGACCAACAAGTTCATTTCCACGCCGCACGGCATCTTCGAGCTCAAGTACTTCTTCACCTCGTCGATCCCCGCCTCGGGCGGCGGCGACGCGCATTCGGCCGAGGCGGTGCGCGACCGCATCAAGACCCTGATCGAAGCCGAGAAGCCCGCCGAAATCCTGTCCGACGACCGCATCGTCGAGCTTTTGAAGACCGATGGCATCGATATCGCAAGACGCACCGTGGCCAAGTATCGCGAAGCCTTGGGGATCGCCTCGTCGGTCCAGCGCCGCCGCGAGAAAAGTTCGGCTTTCTAAAGGCTTAGCCGATAATTCTTGACCCTCGCCGGGCGCGGGCGCACGCTTACCATACAAGGTCGCGAGAACGATGGCCCCAAACCGGACGCCCGCCTTGACTTGCTCGAAGCCACGCACCTATGGTGCCGCCGAATTCGGCCGCCGGGCGGCTCCCTTCTCCTTCACGGACGGCGCGACCCCGCCCCTCCTCGACAACCGAAACACGGCACAATCATGCAGCTCTCCGTAAGCGGCAAGCGTCTGGACGTGGGCGATTCGTTGCGCAGCCACGTCGCCTCGGCTTTGGGCGTGGCGGTCGATCGCTATTTCGGCCGCGCCATCGAAGGCAAGGTGACCTTCGAACGCCAGCGCCACCTGTTCCGCGCCGATATCCAGGTCCACGTCACGCGCGGCATGACCTTGCAAAGCCATCACGCCGCCGCCGACGTCTACGCCGCCTTCGACGGGGCGGTCGAACGCCTCGACCACCGGCTGCGCCGGTACAAGGGCCGTCTGGCCGACCGCAAGCGCAAGGCGCACGACGACGGCGAAGCGATTTTCGAAGCCGCGCGCTACGCCGTGTTCGACCCGGAGGCCGAAGCGCTCGACGCCCCCGCCGAACCCGCCGCCGCCCCCATCGTGGCGGAAATGGCCACCGACATCGCGACGCTCAGCGTCGGCGAAGCGGTGGCGCGGCTCGATCTGGGCCAGAAGCCGGTGCT
>JAMNXK010000462.1 GCA_023653245.1 Tagaea sp. | reverse complement strand
TCGATCCCTTCGAGTTCGACGCGCGCTGGTGGCCGGCGGCGCAAGCCGCCCAGCTGCTGGAAACCCGCTTCGGCCCGCGCGCCCGGCCCTTCGCCAACCACAATCTCGACATCGCCCGCAGCCGCGCCAATCCCGCCGCGGCCGCGCATTGGGAAGCCGTGCTGGCCGAATTGCGCCGAATGTCGGGCTTGGTGCCGGCGCAGGAATAGAGCGATTCCAGCCTCCCCCCGAGGTCTTTCATTTTCCGGTATGGCCCCCTATATGGAGGGGATGAGCGGGACCCGCCCCTACGCCCCCCTGGTCGAGCGCTTGAAAGCCGCCGGTCTGCGCCCGACGCGCCAGCGCTTGCAGCTGCTGCGCATCTTGGGCGAGGGCGGCCATCGCCACTTGACCGCCGAGCAGTTCGCCGCTGAAGCCAAGGCGGCCGGGTTCGAAGTCGCCTTGGCGACGATCTACAACACGCTGCATCAATTCACCCAGGCGGGGCTGCTGCGCGAAGTCGTGGTCGAGCCCGGGCGCGCTTATTTCGACACCAATCTCGGCGAGCACCATCATTTCTTCGACGAATCCGACAGCCGGCTGATCGACATTCCGGCCGCGCAAGTGACGGTTTCCGCCTTGCCTGCGGCACCCGCCGGCAAGCGCGTCGCGCGTGTCGATGTGATCGTTCGCGTCACGAATTCGTGACCTTTCTGGTATTTTTTTACCCCATCCTGCAAATCCTTCCCGGTTTATTTGGAACGGTTCCAGGCTATTGACTCTGGGGGCCCGAAGGCCCACATAAGGCGCGGCTCGGCATTCCGCCGGCCCCCCACCCGGAATTAGGGCGGCTGCGCTGCAGCCGGTCGCCGCCGGGTCGGACGCCTCTTTCCCAGGGAGACTCCCCCGATGCCCAAGCTCAAGGGAACCAAGACCGAGCAAAACCTGAAGGACGCCTTCGCGGGCGAAAGCCAGGCCAATCGCCGTTATCTCTACTTCGCCCAAAAGGCGGATGTGGAAGGCTACAACGACGTCGCCGCGGTGTTCCGCTCGACGGCGGAAGGCGAGACCGGCCACGCGCATGGCCATCTCGAGTTCCTCGAGGAAACCGGCGACCCGGCGACGGGCGAGCCGATCGGCACGACCTCGCTGAACTTGAAGGCGTCGATCGCCGGCGAAACGCACGAGTACACCGACATGTACCCGGGCATGGCGCGCTCCGCGCGCGACGAAGGCTTCGACGAGATCGCCGACTGGTTCGAGACGCTTGCCAAGGCCGAGAAGTCGCACGCCGGCAAGTTCCAGAAGACGCTCGACACGCTGGGCAAGTAAGCCCCCACGCGCCGGCGGATCGGGGTTCCGGTCCGCCGGCGTTTTCTTCCGGCAGGGAAAAGACCGATGCGCGAAGGCAGCCTCGAAGCCCCCACCCGCCACCCGATCGATTGGCAAAACCCGGATTTCTGGGACGAAGCCAAGCTCGACGCCGAATTGCGGCGCGTGTTCGACATCTGCCATGGCTGCCGGCGCTGCTTCAATCTGTGCGACTCCTTCCCCAAGCTTTTCGACCTGATCGACAATTCGCCCGACGAGACGCTCGATCCGGTGCCGTCCTCGGAATTCAAGGCCGTGGTCGACGCCTGCACGCTGTGCGATCTGTGCTTCATGACCAAATGCCCCTACGTGCCGCCGCACGAATGGAATTTGGACTTCCCCCATCTGATGGTCCGCGCGCGCGCGATCGAAGCCAAGAAACACGGCGTGGCTTTCGCCGAGGATCAGCTGACGCGCACGGATCGGAACGGAACCTTGGCGTCCTACGCGCCGGGGCTGGCGAACTGGGCGTCGAAGACCTCCAACAAGCTCACCCGCACCGTGATGGACAAGGTCGCCGGCGTGCATCCGGAGGCCGCCCTGCCGAAATTCCACGGTGCGACCTTCGCCGTGCGCGCCAAGCGCGAGCCCTTGGAGCTCAATAAGGACGCCCCGGCTTTCGGCAAGCGCAAGGCGGCGCTCTACGCCACCTGCTTCGTGAACTACAACAATCCCAGTATCGGCATGGCGATGCGCGCCATCCTCGCCAAGAACGGCGTGGAGAGCAAAGTCGTCTATCCCAAATGCTGCGGCATGCCCCAGCTCGAGCACGGCGAGATCGAGAAGGTCGCGGCCACGGCCCGCCAAGTCGCCGCCGAACTCTCGCCGATCATCGACGAGGGCTACGACATCGTGGCCCTGATCCCGTCTTGCGCGCTGATGCTGAAATTCGAATGGCCGCTGATCGTGCCCGACGATCCGCTGGTCAAGAAGCTGAGCCAGGCGACGTTCGACGCCTCGGAATACGTGGTCGACATCGCCAAGCACGAAGGCCTGGCGCCGGGCCTGCAAAAGCTCGACGGCGGCGTGTCGATGCATTTCGCCTGCCATGCGCGCGCGCAGAACATGGGCCCCAAAGCGGCCGAGATGCTGCGTCTTGTTCCCGAGATATCGGTCGCGATCATCGAGCGCTGCTCGGGCCATGGCGGCTCGTGGGGCGTGATGAAGAAGAATTTCGAGACGGCGCTCAAGGTCGGCAAGCCGGTGGCCAAGACCGCGGCCAAGAACGCCAAAGCCTATGTCTCGTCCGAATGTCCGCTCGCGGGCGAGCACATCGTGCAGGGCATCGAACGCCTGCCGGCCGAAGACCGCCCGGCCAAGATCGAGCCCTCGCTGCATCCCATCGAATTGTTCGCCAAGGCCTACGGCCTGGCCTGAGACCGGAGACGCGCCCCATGATCGCCGCCGCCAAACGCGAGATTTCCCGCGCCGACATTCTGCCCATGGCCGATTACGGGCGCGAACGCAAAGCGCTGCGCGAAGGCGTGGTCGCGGTCAAGAAGCACCGGCGCGTCGAGGTCGGCCCCTTCGCGACCTTCTATTTCGAGAATTACCAGACGATGTGGCATCAGGTGCACGAGATGCTGTTCATCGAAAAAGGCGGCGAAGGCCAGATCGCCGACGAGCTCGCGGCCTTCAATCCGCTCATTCCCCAGGGCGCCGAACTCGTCGCCACCGTGATGCTCGAGATCGAGGATCCCGCGCGCCGCGCGCGCGCGCTCGCCGGGCTCGGCCATATCGAGCGGCACATGTATATAGAGATCGCCGGCGCGCGGATCGCCGCCGAAAGCGAGAGCGACGTCGAGCGCACCAAGGAAGACGGCAAAACGTCGTCGGTGCATTTCGTGCGCTTCCGGTTTTCGCCCGCGCAAATCGCCGCGTTCCGCCAAGCCGGGGCGCGGGTGATGGCCGGCATCGACCATCCCAATTACGGCCATATCGCCGTGCTGTCGGAATCCGCGCGCGCGGCCTTGGCCGCCGATTTCGC
>JAMNXK010000027.1 GCA_023653245.1 Tagaea sp. | reverse complement strand
GCGCCACGACGAACCCGGCACCGGCCGACAGGCGCACTTCGCGCACCGGCAGCGTGTGGCCCGACGGCGCGCCCTTGAGGTCGGGATCGGCCGAGAACGAGTACTGCGTCTTGGCCATGCAGACCGGCAGCTTGCCGAAGCCGGCGGCTTCGATCGCGGCCAGACGCTTGGACGCGGCGGGCGCGAAGCTCACATCGCCGACGCGGTAGATCTCGCGCGCGATGGTTTCGATCTTGGTCTTGAGCGGCGCGTCGTCGGGATAGAGGAAGCGGAACTTCGCCGTGCCCTTGTCGATCGTCGCGACCGCTTCGCGCGCGAGCTCCTCCGCACCCGCCCCGCCTTCGGCCCAATGCTTGGCGCGAATCGCTTTGGTGCCCGCGGCCGCGCACGCCTTCTCGATCGCCGACCATTCGGCGGCGGTATCGGAGGTGAACGCGTTGATCGCGACCAACACGGGAATGCCGAACTTCTTCAGGTTCTCGACATGACGCAGCAGATTGGCGAGGCCCTTCTCCAGCGTCGCCACGTCCTCGCGCGCGAGGTCCTTGGCGTCCGCCCCGCCTTGCAGCTTGAGCGCGCGCACCGTGGCGACCACCACCGCGAGATCCGGCGCGAGCCCGGCCTGGCGGCATTTGACGTCCATGAATTTCTCGGCGCCCAGATCGGCGCCGAACCCCGCCTCGGTGACGACGTAATCGGCGAGCGACAGCGCCGCCGCCGTCGCCACGACCGAATTGCACCCGTGCGCGATGTTGGCGAACGGCCCGCCATGCACGAGCACCGGATTGCCTTCGAGCGTCTGGACGAGATTGGGCTTGAGCGCGTCCTTGAGCAGGGCCGCCATCGCCCCTTGCGCCTTCAAATCGGCGGCGGTCACGTAGCCGCCTTCCTTGCGCTCGGCCACCACCACGCGCGCGAGGCGCGCCTGGAGATCGGCCATGTCCTTGGCGAGGCAGAAAATCGCCATCACCTCCGAAGCCGTGGTGATGTCGAAGCGGGTCTGGCGCACGGCGCCATTGCCCGCCCCCATGCCCACCACGAGATCGCGCAAAGCGCGGTCGTTCATGTCCATCACGCGCGGCCAGACGATGCGCTTGGGGTCGATCGCCGGCGCCTTGCCCCAATGGACATGGTTGTCGACCAGTGCCGCGAGCAGATTATGCGCCGTGCCGATCGCGTGGATGTCGCCGGTGAAATGCAGGTTGATGTCGGCCATCGGCACGATCTGGGCGTGGCCGCCGCCGGTGGCCCCGCCCTTCATGCCGAAGCACGGGCCCAGCGACGGCTCGCGCAACGCGATCGCCGTGCGCTTGCCCAAACGGTTGAGCGCGTCGCCCAGGCCGATGGTGGTGGTCGTCTTGCCTTCGCCCGCCTTGGTCGGGTTGATCGCGGTCACGAGGATGAGCTTGCCGCGCCGGTCCGATTTCGGCAGCGCGGCGATGTCGATCTTCGCCTTGGCGCGGCCGTAGGATTCGAGCGCCGCTTCGGGAATGCCGATCTTCGCCGCCACATCCGCGAGCGGCCGAAGCTTGGCCTTGCGGGCGATCTCGATGTCGGACATGGGTCAGCTCGCCTTTTCGGCTTGGCGCTTGAGTGCCGCTTCGCGGATCGCGGACAGCGTCGTGCGGGTGGAGATGAGTTCGGGGTCGGTGCGCAGCTCGATCACCGCGGGCTTGCGCGACGCGACCGCGCGCTCGAAAGCGGGCAGGAACTCGGCCGTGCGCGACACGGTCTCGCCATGGGCCCCCATGGCGCGCGCCATCGCGGCGAAATCCGGGCTCTTGAGATCGGTGCCGGCCACGCGCGCGGGGTACTCGCGCTCCTGATGCATGCGGATGGTGCCGTAGGTCTGGTTGTTGAACACGAGCACGATGGGGGTGGCGCCGTGCTGCACGGCCGTCGCGATCTCCAGCCCCGACATCATGAACCCGCCATCGCCGACGACGCCGATCACCAGCCGGTCGGGATGGACCAGCGACGCGGCCACGCAAGCCGGCACCGAATAGCCCATGGCGCCCGAGGTCGGCCCGAGCAAACGCGCCGGGCGGCTATAGGTCAAATAGCGCTGCGGCCAGCCGGTGTGGTTGCCCGCGTCGAGCGTCAGCACGAATTTCGCGGGCAGCATGGCGGCGAGATCGCGCATCGCGCGGCCCATATCGAGATCGCCGTTGTAGGGCGTGGGCACCAGGGATTTCAGATAATCCGCGCGCGCGGACTCGGTCCAGGCTTTCCACGGCCGCTCGACGATCGCCTTCAAGCCCAGCGTCGCCATGGCGAAGGCGTTGGACTCGGCGTTGACGGCCAGGTCGGGGCGGAACACGCGGCCCGTCTCCTCGGCGCTGGCGTGCACGTGAATGAGCGTCTGCTTGGGCTCGGGCGCGTCGAGGATCGTGTAGCCTTGCGTCGTCATCTCGCCGAGCCGCGCGCCGACGACCAGAAGCAGATCGGCTTCCTTGGCGTGCTTGATCAGCTCGGGCGGGCCCGAGGTGCCGAGATCGCCGGCATAGACGCGGCTGTCGTTGGCGAAAATGTCCATGCGCCGGAACGAAGCGGCGACCGGAAGATCGTTGTTCTCGCAGAACTCCTGCATGGCGAGCGCGCCCTCGTCGCTCCAGCCCGGGCCGCCGACCAGCACCAGCGGGCGCTTGGCCTTGGCGAGCTCGGCTTGCACACGCAGCATGTCGCTTTGCGTCGGCGAGGGAGCGACCGCGCGATAGGGCTCGGCGTCGCGCGTCGTTGCGACGTCGGTGAGCATGTCTTCGGGCAACGCGAGCACGACCGGACCCGGCCGGCCGGATGTCGCCATGTGGAAAGCGCGCGCGACGTATTCGGGGATGCGCTCGGCCTGGTCGATCTGCGCCGCCCATTTGGCGACCGAGCCGAACATTTGGCGGTAGTCGATCTCCTGGAACGCCTCGCGGTCGAGCATGCCGCGCCCGACTTGGCCGACGAACAGGATCATCGGCGTCGAATCCTGGAACGCCGTGTGCACGCCGACGGCGGCATGCGTCGCCCCCGGCCCGCGCGTGACCATCGCGATCCCGGGCCTGCCGGTGAGCTTGCCGTAGGCTTCGGCCATGTTGGCCGCCCCCGCCTCGTGGCGCGCGTTGATCAGCCGGATCGTGCGGCTGTCGTGCAGCGCGTCGAGCACGTCCAGATAGCTCTCGCCGGGCACGCAAAACGCCATGTCGGCGCCGTGAATCAGCAATTGATCGACCAGAATCCGGCCGCCGCTACGCGGTTTGGGGGACATCTTTGCCTCTTGGAAGCGTTTCCTGGGGGGCAGTAAACAAGTGCGGCGCGATGGACGCAAGACCCGTCGGCCCTGTAGCGTGGGGAAGATGACCGACATTCCCGATTGGATGGCGCCGGCGGGCGAAAGCGCGTTCCGCGAGCTGGTGGGCTACGCGCCGCGCGTCTGGCGCGAGAACTACGTCGAGATGACGCTGACGCTCGACGAACGCCACCGCAACCGCTCGGGCATCGCCCATGGCGGCGTGGTCGCCACGTTGATCGACGCGGCCGGCGGCTTCGCGGGCGCGTTTTGCCCGCATCCGGGGCGCGTGCGCCGCGCCTCGACCTTGTCGCTCCACACCCAGTTCGTCGGACCCGCCAAGCTCGGCCGTACGCTGATCGCCACGGCGCGCGCCCGGCCCGGCGGCAAGTCGATCTTTTTCGCCACCGTCGAGATCGTCGACGACGAGAGCGCGTTCGTGGCCACCGGCGAAGGCACGTTCAAATACCGGCCGGGGAGCGAAACCCTCGAAGGCGTACCGCGGTGAACGTCAACGCGCGCGCGCCCACCCCGGCCGCCATGGCGATCCTGGTCGTGCTGTGCGCGATCTGGGGCCTCAATCAAGTCGCGATCAAGATCGGCAACGAAGGCATCTCGCCCGCCTGGCAGGCGGCTTTGCGCTCGGCGGGGGCCGCGATCCTGATCCTGATCTGGGCGCGGGCGCGCGGGCTTGCCTTGTTCGCGCGCGACGGCACGCTCGCGGCAGGAATCGCCGCCGGGCTGCTGTTCGGAATCGAGTTCGCGCTGCTGTTCTGGGCGATGGAATTCACCAGCGCCGCGCGCGCGGTGGTGCTGCTTTACACCGCCCCCTTCACCGTGGCGCTCGGCGCGCATTTTTTCCTGCCGGGGGACCCGCTCACGCGCGACAAGCTGCTCGGCCTGGGGGCGTGTTTCGCGGGCGTGGCGATCCTGTTCGCGGATTCGTTGGCGCTGCCCGACCGGACCGCCCTGATCGGCGACGCGATGGCGTTCTTGGCGGCGATCTTCTGGGGGGCGACGACCGTCGTCATCAAGGCGACCAAGCTCGCGCAAGCGAGCGCCGAGAAAACCACCTTCTACCAGCTGGCCGTGTCGGCGCTGATCCTGCCGCTCGTGGCGCTGGCGCTGGGCGAACGCGGCGTGTTCGATCCCACGCCGCTCGTCTTGGGATCGCTGGCTTTCCAGATCGTGATCGTGGTGTTCGTGAGCTACACGGTCTGGTTCTGGCTGGTGCGGGCGTATCGCGCGTCGAGCCTCGCCGCGTTTTCGTTCCTGACGCCGGTCTTCGGCGTGATCGCCGCGCATCTGCTGCTCGACGAGCCCGTCACCTGGACGCTGGCGGCGGCCTTGGCGCTGGTCGGCGCGGGCATCCGGCTGGTCAACCGGCCCGCGCGCTTGTAGGATTCCTCGCATGAAGTCCTTCGCGCTCGCGATTTGTATGACACTGGCGGCCGGCGCCGTCGCCGCCCAGGAGCGTCCGTTCCGCCTCGCCCATCAGGGCGACATCGTCACCCTCGATCCGGTGGGCGTGAACGAGACCCATACGCTGGCGCTGCTGGGTGCGGCCTACGAACCCTTGGTGCGCCGCGGGCGCGCGCTCGAGCTCGAGCCGGCGCTCGCCACGCGCTGGGAGGTCGTGTCGCCCACGCGCTGGCGGTTCCATCTGCGCCCCAATGTGCGCTTCCACGACGGGCGGCCCTTCACCGCCGACGATGTGGTGTTCTCGATCGAGCGCACGAAGCGCCAGGGCTCGGATCTGTTGAGCCGCGTGGCGACCATCGCCGGCGCGCGCAAAATCGACGACCGCACGGTCGAGATCGACACAAGCGTGCCCGATCCCACGCTGCTCGCGAATTTGTCGCAGATCTACATCCTGAGCAAAGCCTGGGCCGAGGCGAACAACGCGATCGAGCCCGAGAATCGCCGCCAGCGGGTCGAAAACCACGCCACGCGCAACGCCAACGGCACCGGCCAGATGCGCATCGTCCGCCGCGTGCCCGACACGGAAACCGTGTTCCAGCGCAATCCCGATTGGTGGGACCGCCAGGCGGGCCAGATCGCCGAAGCGATCTACCTGCCCGTCGCCAACCCCGCCACGCGCGTCGCGGCGCTGATCTCGGGCCAGATCGACATGATCTTCCCGGTGCCGCTGCAGGACATTCCGCGCCTCGCCCAGACCGCCGGCGTGAAGGTCATGGAAGGCCTCGATCTGCGCACGATCTTCCTGGGCATGGAGCAGTTCAAGCCCGAGATCGCGGGCTCGAACGTCAAGGGCCGCAACCCCTTCGCCGACGCCCGCGTGCGCGAGGCGTTGTATCGCGCGATCGACGTCGAAACGATCCGGCGCACGATCATGCGCGGCCGCGCCACGCCGGCGGGCTTGCTCAACGGCGAGGGGATCGAAGGCTTCGACGCGGCGCAGAACGCGCGCCTCGCTTACGATCCCGCGCTCGCCAAGCGCTTGCTCGCCGAAGCCGGCTTTCCCGACGGCTTCGAAATGCCGATGAACTGCCCCAACAATCGCTACGTCAACGACGAGCAGATCTGCCAAGCGGTCGCGCAGATGCTCGCCGCCGTGGGCATCAAGATCAATCTCCAGGCCGAACCGGCCGGCCCCTATTTCGCCCGGCTCGCGCGCCGGGAATCGCCGTTCTGGCTGCTCGGCACCACGCCGCCGACCTACGACAGTTTCTCGACGCTGTTCGGCCTGGCGATGTGCCGGCCCGATACGATCGCCGATGGCCGCGCGCCGATCCAAGGCCAGGGCGCGTTCAATCACGGCGGCTATTGCAATCCGCGCCTGGACGCGGCGCTGACCGCCGCGATGACCGAGCTCGACCCCGCAAGGCGGCGCGGCCATTTCGCCGAGGCGTGGCGCACGCTGCGCGCGGATGTCGCCTATATCCCGCTCCATCAGCAGGCCTTGGCCTGGGCGATGCGCGATACGGTGGACCTCGTGCAGCGCGCCGACGACGTGATCGAGTTCCGCTTCGTGCGCTTGCGGTGAAACCGCGCAAGGTCCTGATCGTCGGCGCCGGGATCGCGGGCCTCGCCATCGCGTTGCGTCTGGTCGAGCGCGGCCTCGCCCCCATCGTCGTCGATCGCGGCCCCATTCCCAATCCGCGTTCGGCCTCCTACGACAATCATCGCCTGACGCGCATTCCCTATGGCGACCAGGACGGCTACGCCGCCGCGATGCCCGAGGCGTTCGCGGCGTGGGACCGGCTATGGGCCAAGCTCGGCGCCGAGCTCTGGGCGAATACCGGTGCGCTGTGCCTGAGCACCGCCGAGGACGATTGGACGGATCGATCCAAGAAGTCGCTCGATCGCATCGGCGCGGCCTACGAGCTGTTGGACCGCGCCGAGATCGAGCGGCGCTTTCCGGTCTTGCGCGCGCCCGACGCGCGTTTCGGCCTATGGACGAAACCCGGCGGCGTGCTCTACGCCGACCGCATCGTCGAAGCGTTGGCGTGGCGCTGCGCCGAGCACGGCGTGCGATTGCTGCCGAACGTCGAAATCGCGTCCCTCGATCCGCCGCGCACGCAGGACGGCACGGCGTTCGACGTGGATATGACGGTCGTGTGCGCGGGCGCGTGGCTCGGCGCGCTGGTGCCCGACATGGCGCCGCGCGCCATCCCGGTGCGCCAGATCGTCGCTTACGTGGCGCCGCCCGCTTCGATGGCGGCGCAGTGGAAGCGCATGCCGGCGATGCTCGATCTCGGCGGACCGCAAGGCCCGCGCGGCATGTTCCTCGCCCCCGACATCGAGGGACGCGGGCTCAAGCTCGGCTGCACGCTGCAAACGCGCAACGTCGATCGCGTCGGCGTCGAATTCGATCCGGACGAAGGCCAGGCCGTGCTCGACGCCTACAAGGACCGCTTCGTCGAGTGGGACGGCTATCGCTTAGCGAAATCCGTGCTGTGCCATTGGACGCGATCGCCCGACGAGAAATTCGTCTTCGAGCGGCGCGGGTCGATCTGGATCGTCTCGGCCTGCGCGGGCCACGGATTCAAATTCGGCGCGCTGACCGGCGAACGCGCCGGCGACGCGATCGCCGAGGACCGCGCCGCCGTCGATCTGTGAAGCGCGACGCGTTCTTGGACCGGCCTCGCCCTTCGACAAGCTCAGGGTGAGGCCTACTTTTCGAGCCTCATGGTGAGCCCGTCGAACCATGAGGCCGGCATCGTGTTTTCTACGCCAGCTGGCTGCGCAGCATCCAGGCGGTCTTGCCGTGTTCTTGCATGCGCTCGACCATCAGATCGCCCGATTCCGCGTCGCCCGCGCCTTCGACGATGTCCTTGGTCTCGCGCGCGAGACGGATAAGCGTCTCGTGATCGGCCAGGAGCTCGGCGATCATCTTCTCGGCTTTGGGCGCGCCCGTCTGTTCCTCGACCGAAGACAGCTTCTTGAACTGCGCGAACGAGCCGGGCGCTTGATGACCCAGCGCGCGGATCCGCTCGGCGATTTCGTCGATCGCCTCGGCCAGCGCGCCGTATTGCGCGCCGAACTGCTCGTGAAGCTGCGGGAACAGCGGCCCCGTGACGTTCCAATGGAAGCTCTGGGTCTTGGTGTAGAGCACATAAGTGGACGCCAGGACCTTGCCCAATGCCTCGGCGGCTTTGCCGCGGGCCTTGTCGTTCAAGCCGATGTCGAGCTTCATGATACTTTCCTTTCAAGTACTTATGCGGTTTGTTGGATTATCTCCAACCATGCGATGGGATATCGGGACGATCCCGTGCTTTGCCTAGCGGCGCGCCAAGCAGCCCGGCCATGCGCGGCCAACATAGGGCTCAATCGAAGCGGATTTCCACCATGCCGAGCGGGCCGAAATCGGCTTTGGCCGTGCACGGGCCCGCGATCGGCGTGATGCCCGTGCACGAGCCGGTGGTGACGATCTGGCCGGCGGTCAGGCGCGTCCAGGGTGGCGGCGTGTTGGCGAGCTCGACCAGCGCCAGCAGCGGGTCGCCCAGGATCGTGGCGCCGATGCCCCACGCCACGCGGGCATTGTCGATGGCCAGCGCCACGGCCGCGTTGGACAGATCGAGCCGCCGCCATTCGAGAATCGGCGAGCCGAAGACGAAACCGCCGCTGGCCATGCAATCGGCCAAGGCCTCGACCGGCGTGGCATCGGCGATGCGCTTGTCGACGATCTCGATCGCCGGGCGCACGGCTGCGATGCGCGGGACGATCTCCTCGCGCGTATAGGGCGCCGGGCGCGGGGGAATATCGACCGCGAGCTCGAAGGCGAATTCGCATTCCAGCGCGGGCGCGTCGACGAAAGCGGCGCGCTCGAAGCGCGCGGGCGAGGATCGCGTCCACGGGGCCAGCAAGGGGGCCGAAATCGGCGTGGGAATGCCCGAGCGATAGCGCTGCTCGCGCGTGAGATTGCCGACTTTCCAGCCCGGCACGGGTTGGCCGACCGCGCGCGCGAGCGCGTCCTGGATCGCATAGGCCTCGTCGAGCGTCTCGGGCGTGGTGCGCCCGCCCAGACGCTTGCTCGCGCGGCGCGCGGCCAGCAGCCCCGCCCCCGCCGCCCTCGGATCGAATTCGCTCAAATCGCGTCCTCCGTCCTTTGGCGCGGCGTTTCGATCATCTCGACGATGCCGCCGCGGCGCACGCGGATCGTCCGGTCGAACAGCGTGCCCACATGCTTGCGGTGCGAGACGCAGATGACCGTCTTGCCGGCGTAGTCGTCGAGCAGCTTGCCGAGCATGTACATCTCCGTGTCCTCGTCGAGCGAGGCGAGGGTCTCGTCCAGGATCAGGCACGGCGCGTCGGTCAACAGCGCGCGCGCGAAGGCCACGCGCTGCTGCTCGCCGCCCGAGAAGGGCTCGCCCTTGTCGCCCATCGCGGTCTTGATCCCGTCGGGCTCGGCGTAGACGCGCTTGTCCATGCGCACGCGCGCGAGGGTTTGGTCCCAGGTGTCCTTGTCCAGCGCGCGGTGGATGGCGATGTTGTCCTCGACCGTGCCTTGCACGAAAGCGGTCGAGGCGCGGCCGAAGAAAAACAGGCGCTTGCGGTCGGTCAGCGTCAGGCTCGCCACGTCGCGCCCGTCGACGGTGATGCGCCCCGTCGTCGGCCGATGCATGCCCAGCAGCAGGAAAATCACCGTGGTCTTGCCGGCACCCGAATCGCCGAACAGGCCGATCTTGTCACCCGGCCGGATGACGAAGCTGAAGGGCTGCAGCAGCACCTCGCCGCGGTCGGAATTCAGCGACACGTTCTCGAACGCGATCTCGCCCCAGCCCGCCGGCGGCCGCGCGCCCTTCTCGGCCGCGACCGCGTCGAGCCCGTCGGTGGTCGAGGAAATGCGCTGCAGGGCGAGGCGCGCGTCGTTGATCATCGGCCACGCCTCGCCGATGCGGCTGAGATTCGGGAAAATCAGCATCGTGTAATACGCGAAGACCAGGAACTTGCCGATCGGCGGCGGGCCGTCGGTCGAGCCGATCACCAGCATCACCAGGCAGATCGCCGCCGACATGCCGATCACGAACTCGATGACCGCGTGATAGGCGCCGTGCCGGCGCCACAGCAGCATGTTGAGCGCCATCAGCCGCCGCGCCGCGCCCACCAGCCGCACGAGATAGGCCGCACCGACGCCGGTGAAACGCAGATCCAGATTCTTCGAATAGAGCGAGGCCAGGAAACCCAGATAGCCCTGATCGAGCGCCATCTTGATCAAATACTTCTTCTTGCGCCAATTGGCGTAGACGGCGATCGCGCAGGCGAGCAGGGCGATCTCGACCGCCAGGATGTAGAACAGCCACTTCTCCACGAAGAAGATGACCGTGAGCATCAGCGCGAGCTGGAGAACGGCCACGCCCGCGTGCACGAGCGCCTCGCGCAGCAGGCGCTGCACCGCTTCGACGTCGCCCGACGCGGCCGCGAGCACGCCGCCCGCACCGAGCTTGGACAGCTTCGCGTAGGGCCCGCGCAGCAGATTGAGCGCGATGCTCCCGCGGATCGAGCGGATGATGCGCTCGGACAGGCGCGAGGTGCGGTACTCGCTGAGCAGGAAGAAGCTCAGCACCACGATCTCCGCCAGAAAGACCAACGCGATGTAGAACCAAAGGCGGTCGATCCCGCCCAAGGCCCAGGCTTCGATCCCACCCCACCACGTGTCGGGCTTGGGCGGCGTGACCAGCGCGTTGATCGGCAGCGGCCGCGCCACCACCGCGATCGACTGCACGCAGGCGATCAGGAAGATGACGAACAGCCCGGCGCGCCAGCGCGGATCGTGCTTGCGCAGCAGCGCGTCGATTTCCTTGATGAACATGCCCCCTCCCGGCCGTCAGCCTGCCACGGGGCGGCCATCCTGGTAAGGGGCCAAGGCGGCGACCACGAAAGCGTGGCTCAGCGCCGCCAGACCCTTGGCGCGGCTGCGGCGCACCACGGCGCCGGAGAGCCACGGCAATTCCAGCCGCGCGCCTTTCTCCAGATCGTGCAGCATCGAGGCCTTCATGCCGTCGGGCAGGCCGGCGACGAACGCGTATGCCTTCTCGACATGGTCGGCGTCGAGCGCGATGCCTTCGGCGCGGGCGAGCTCGGTCGTCTCGGCCAGCAAGGCGCGGAACAGCGCGCGGGTTTCCTCGCGGCGCCAAACCCCGCCTTTGTTGAGGCGCGCGACGGCGGTGATGCCCGAAAACGCCGAAAGGAACACGAATTTCTCCCAGATCGTGCGGGCGATGTCGGGGCTCGCCACCGCGTCGACGCCCGATTTTTTGGCGAGCGAAACGAACGCCGCGACCGTCTGGTCGGCGGGATCGCCGAAGGCGCCGAGCGTCAGGCGCGCCATCGCACCCGTGTGCTTGACCGTGCCGGGTGCGGAGATCGTCGTGGCGATCTGCGCCGTGCCGCCGAGCACGCGATCGGCGCCGAACGCCTCGCGCAACATGTCGGGCGCTTCGACGCCGTTCTGGAAACTGACGATCTTGGTCGAAGGTCCCATCAGGGACGCCACCGCGCGGATCGCCCCTTCGGTGTCCCACAGCTTGATCGCGAG
>JAMNXK010000461.1 GCA_023653245.1 Tagaea sp. | reverse complement strand
TTGAACGGCGAAGTCCGCCGCGTGGCGCTGAAATTCGGCGCCAACGAAGGCTGGTCGCTCGATCTCGACAAGCTCTTCGCCGCGTGCGATTCGCGCACCAAGGCGATCTTCCTCAACAGCCCGGGCAATCCCACGGGCTGGCTCGCCAAGCCCGAGGAATTGAAGGCGGTGGTCGAGTTCTGCCGCGCGCGCAACATCTGGGCGATCGGCGACGACGTCTACGAGCGTCTCGTGTACGGTGCGGACAAATCGCCCTCGCTGCTCGATTTCGCGCGGGCCGACGATCCGGTGATGATCGTGAACTCGTTCTCCAAGGGCTGGTGCATGACCGGCTGGCGCGTGGGCTGGCTGGTGGCACCCGAGGCGGTCGTCGACACGCTGGGCAAGATCATCGAGTTCAACACTTCGGGTGCGAACTCCATGGCGCAGCGCGCGGGCATCGTGGCGCTCGAGCAGGAGGATTTCGTGCGCGACATCCGCGCGCATTACGCGCACGCGCGCGACATGGTCCATTCGCGCCTGTCGAAGCTGCCGAAGGTGCGCATGGCGCGGCCGCAAGCAGCGTTCTACGCCTTCTTCCAGGTCGAGGGCATGACCGACTCGGTGGCGTTCTGCAAACGCGTGGTGCGCGAAGCCAATGTCGGCCTGGCGCCGGGCCGCGCCTTCGGGCCGGAGGGCGAGGGCTGGATCCGGTTGTGCTTCGCCATCGGCCACGACAAGCTCGACGAAGCCTTGACCCGTCTGGCGAAGATGCTGGCATGAGCGGTCTGGTCGCCATCGATTGGGGGACGACGAATGTCCGCGCCTTCCACATCGCGAACGACGGCGCGCTGCTCGACCGGCGCGAAAAGGCGCTCGGGCTGCAATCGGTCAAGAACGCGAATTTCTCCGGCGCGTTCCGCGAAATCGCCGGCGATTGGATGGTGCTGCCGTCGCGCCCGCGCGCGCTGCTGAGCGGCATGATCGGCTCGGCGCAAGGCTGGATCGAAGCGCCCTACGTCGCTTGTCCCGCCGCCGCGGCCGAGATCGCGGGATCGCTGATCGCCGCCCCCGACCCGCATTACGACATCCGCGTCGTGCCGGGTCTGCGCTGCCAGGGGGCGGGCGGCCCCGACGTGATGCGCGGCGAGGAAACCCAGCTGATCGGCGCGGGCCTGGGCGACGGCGTCTACTGCCTGCCCGGCACGCATTCCAAATGGGCGATCGTCGAGGGCGGCAAGGTCGTGCGCTTCGCCACCTTCATGACCGGCGAGTTGTTCGCGACCGCGCGCAAGCACACGATCCTCGGCCGCTCGATGGTCGACGCGCAGCACGATCCCGCCGCGTTCGCGCAAGGCTATGTGCGCTCGACCTCGCCGGGCGGGCTGCTCAACCATCTGTTCACGGTGCGCACCGCCTCGCTGCTCGAAGGGCTGAAGCCGGCGGCAGCACCGTCGTATCTGTCGGGTCTGCTGATCGGTCACGAAATCGCCGACGCCAAAAAATGGTGCGCGCCCGCGCGCGTGGTGGTCATCGGGGCCGGCATGCTCGTGCAGCACTACGCGGTGGCGCTGGCCATGGCCGGGGTCGAGGCGGCGGCCGTCAACGGCGAGCACGCGGCCGCCGCGGGGCTTTACGCGATCGCCGCATCGGCCGGCCTGATCGCGCAATGAAGATCCTGATCCCCGACGCGCAATTCGTCGGGCTGCCGGCCTTCGAGCAAGAGGCGTGGCCCGAGGCCGAGTTCCTGGTCCATCGCGCGCGCGATCCGTCGCGGATCCCCGACGGGGTCTGGGCCGCGGCCGACGCGGTGCTGGCCTGGCAGGACATTCCGATCGACCGCGCGGTGGCGCGCAAGCTCGCGCGCTGCCGCATCGTCGTGCGCCACGGCGTGGGCTACGACAGGGTCGATCTGGAAGCCTGCGCCGAGCGCAACATCCCGGTCTGCAACGTGCCGGACTATGGCGTGGAGGAAGTCGCCAATCACGCGATCGCTTGCGCGCTCAGCCTGCGGCGCGGCCTGCCCACCTATACCGAGATGCTGGCCCTCGACACCACCGCCGGCTGGCGTTGGGACACGCCGCCGCTGATCCGCCGGCTGACGGGCCAGGCCTTCGGCATCGTCGGCTTCGGACGGATCGGACGGGCGACCGCGGCGCGCGCCAAGGCCTTCGGCTTCGACGTCGGCTACTTCGATCCCTACGTGCCCGCCGAGGCGAACGCGCCCTATCTGCGCTTCGAGGATTTGGGCGAGATGCTGGCCCAGGCGGATATCGTGTCGCTGCATTGCCCGCTCACGCGCGAGGCCCACGGCATGATGGGCGAGGCCAATCTCGGGCGGATGAAAAAAGGCGCGATCCTGATCAACACGGCGCGCGGACCGATCGTCGATACGACGGCGCTGTTGAAGCTCATCGAAGCCGGGGCGATCGGCGGGGCCGCACTCGACGTTCTGCCGCAAGAGCCGCCCGACCAAGACGATCCGCTGGCGGCGGCGTACCGGGTTCCGCCATCCTGGCTCGCGGGGCGGTTGATCTTGACGCCTCATGCCGCTTTCTACAGCCCCGAAAGCTGGTACGATCTGCGCAACATGGCCGCCCGGACGATCCGGGACTGGCTGGAAAAGGGGACGCTGCGCAACTGCGTGAACGCGCATCTGTTCCCGCCGGGCGCTTTACCGAAGGGAGAGACGACGCGATGAAGGTGGTGGTGACCGGCGGAACCGGCATGCTCGGCAAGAAGCTGGGCAAGGCGCTGCTCGCGCGCAAGGAAGTCTCGAAGATCGTGCTGTTCGACGTCGCCGATCCCGGCGACGTGCCGAAGGACCCGCGCATCGACGTGGTCGTCGGCGACGTGTTCGACGCGGGCACGATCGCCACGCTCGTCACGCCCGACACGGGTGCGATCTTCCATCTGGCCGGCGTGGTCAGCGCCGGTGCCGAGCGCGATTTCGATCTCGGCTACCGGGTCAATCTCGACGGCACGCGCGTGGTGCTCGAAGCGGCGCGCAAGCTGCCCAAGCCGGTCAAGCTGGTGTTCGCCTCCTCGCTGGCTTGCTACGGCGGCGACCTGCCTGAGACCATTCCCGACGATTTCCGCCTGACGCCGCAGACCTCCTACGGCATCCAGAAGGCGATGGGCGAGATGCTGGTCGCCGACTACACCCGCAAGGGCTATATCGACGGAAGGTCGTTGCGTTTGCCGACCATCGTGGTGCGGCCGGGCAAGCCCAATCTCGCGGCGTCGACCTTCGCCTCCTCGATCATCCGCGAACCGCTCGCCGGCCAGCCGGCCGTGTGCCCGGTGTCGCCCGACGCTTGGATGCCGCTGCTCTCGCCGCGACGCTGCGTGGAGGCGTTCTT
>JAMNXK010000026.1 GCA_023653245.1 Tagaea sp. | reverse complement strand
CTCCGCCAGCGCGATCTTGGCGAAAAGGAAAGAACCGCCCCACAGCACCGAAAGGGCGATCAGCATCGCCCAAGACTTCGAATCGATCTTCATGGCGCGAGCGTTTCACGCCCCGCCTTGTCCGACCACCCGGTTCTTGCGTCAGGGCGTAGGCCGCACCCAGACGGCCCAAGTCTGGTCGTCGGCGCGCGCGGTGTAGGCGAGCGGCCGGCGCGCCGCCCAGACGCTGTACTGGTAGAGCAGCGGCACGATCCCTTGATCCTCCATCGCCAGCCGCGCGGCGGCGCGCAAGCGCTCCTGGCGCGCGCCGTCGTCCATCTCGCCCAAGGCCGCGCGCAACGCCGCGTCGAACGCCGGATTCGAATAGCGCCCGCGATTGGACGAGCCCATGCCCGTCGCGCGGTCGAAGGTGGCGAGCAGCGAGCGCAAGGTCGAGGACGCCTCGCCCGTCGCCGACAGCCAGCCGATATAGATGAGGCTGAAATCGGGCCGGTTCGAGCGCGTGGCGAAACTCGCCCAAGGCATGGTCTCGACGCGCGTGGCGATGCCCACGCGGGCCAGCATCTGGGCGATCGCTTGGACGGTCTGGTCGTCGTTGACGTAGCGGTCGTTGGGCCCGTGCAGCGTGATCCCGAAGCCGTCGGGATATCCGGCTTCGGCGAGCAAGCGCCGCGCGCGCTCGGGATCGTAGGCCGGCGCGCGCAGCGACGGATCGCCGCCGAAAAACGCGTCGGGCACCACGCCGCCCGCCGGCACGGCCTGGCCCATGAACATCCGCTCGGCGATCGCCTCGCGGTTGACGGCATGGGAGATCGCCTGGCGCACGCGCCGGTCCTGCAGCGGATTGCGCTCGAGCGGCCGTCCTTCCTTGTCGGTGACGAAGGGCGACACGGCGCGCGCCTGATCGGGATGGAGGAAGAAATAGCGCGTGGTGATCGAGCGCGCGAGGCGGACGTTCGGATCGCGTTCGAGCCGCGCGATGTCGGCGGGCGGCACGGCTTCGATCAATTGCACGTCGCCGGCGAGCAGTGCCGCCACGCGCGCGGAATCGTTCGTCAGGATGCGGAACGCGACCCGCGCCCACGGGTTCGCCCCGCCCCACCAATGCGGATTGCGCTCGACCACGAGCCGGTCGCCGGGCGTCCACGACACCACCCGGAACGGACCGGTGCCGATCGCCGCCCGGCCCGAATTGAACTCCGCCGTGCTCGCGCTTTCGGCCGAGCGATGGACGATGTTCACCGCCGACAGGTCGTTGGCCAGCAGCGGATAGGGCTCGCGCGTGCGGATCACCACCGTGTGGGACCCGCGCGCCTCCGCCGACGCGATGGCGCGGGTGAAGATGCCGAAACTCGACGGCGAATTCGGCACGTTGGGCGCGCGGCGCAGACTCGCGAGCACGTCTTCGGCCTCGAACGGACTGCCGTCGGAGAAGCGCACGCCTTGGCGCAACGCGAACTCCCAGGTCGTCGGATCGAGAATGCGCCAGGACAGCGCCAGGCCCGGCACGGGCTTTTGCGCCGCGTCGGTGTGCACCAGCCGGTCGAAGATCTGCGCCGCGACGTTCAGATTGGGCGTCGTGTTGTGGAAATGCGGGTCGATCGAGGTGACGTTGAGGCCGAGCCCGACCGTCAATTCCTGCGCCGCGGCCGCGTGCGTCGCCAAGGCCACCGCAAGGCCGAGTGCGAATTTGCGCATCCCAATTTCCTCCCCTGAGTTCTTGGCGGGGAGGATAGCGCGAAAGCGATCAGACGGTAATCCCGCGCTTGACGATCGCGAATTTGAAGGCGTCGAACCGCGCGGCCAATTCCGCGATGGCGGCGGGATTGTGCGCCCACACGCCGTCCTCGATCTTCTGCTCGATCTCGGCGGCAAGCGCGGCGAGCGCGCTGGCGCCGAAACTGCCCGCCGCGCTCTTGAGCGAGTGCACCGCGCGGTGCATCTCCGCCTTGTCGGTATTGGCCGCCGACAGCTTGTCGAACTCGGCGATCTTGGCCGCCGCTTCGTTGTAAAATGTGCGCAAAAGCCGGGACAGAATCTCCGCCCCGACTTCCTCGGTCAGTTGGTCCAGAACCGTCCAATCGAAATCGGTCATGCCGAAAACTAGCGCTATTGCGCGGCTGCGGCCACCGGTTTGGCGGCGCGATCCGCCAAATAGTCCATCGCCGCGGCGACGCCGCCCTTCTTGTGCGGCACGCCGGCGAGGCCCAAGCCCATCTCCACGCCCGCGAGCGTGCCCATGAGCGAGAGATCGTTGAACGAGCCGAGATGGCCGATGCGGAACACCTTGCCCGCGACCTTCGAGAGCCCGGCGCCGAGCGACATGTCGAAGGCTTCGAGCACGCCCTTGCGGAACTTGTCGGCGTCGTGGCCCGCGGGCATCAGCAGCGCCGTCAGCGAGCTCGAATATTCTTTGGGCTCGGCGCACAGGATTTCGAGACCCCAAGCGCGCGCCGCCCGGCGCGTGGCCTCGGCGTGGCGGTCGTGGCGCGCGAAGACGTTGTCGAGCCCTTCCTCGTGCAGCATGTCGATCGCCTCGACCAGGCCGTAGAGCAGGTTCGTGGCCGGCGTGTAAGGGAAATAGCCGTTGGCGTTGGCCGCGATCATCTCGTCCCACGCCCAGAACGACTTGGTCATCTTGGCGGTCTTGGACGCTTCGAGCGCTTTCGCCGACACCGCGTTGAACGACAGTCCGGGCGGCAGCATCAGGCCCTTTTGCGAGCCCGCCACCGTCACGTCCACGCCCCATTCGTCATGGCGAAAATCGATCGAGGCGAGCGAGGAGATCGTATCGACCATCAGCAGCGCCGGATGCTTGGCGCGATCCATCGCTTGGCGCACTTCGCCCACGCGCGTGACGCAGCCGGTCGAGGTTTCGTTGTGCACGACCATCACGGCTTTGAAGGCGTGCGCTTTGTCGGCGGCGAGTTTCGCTTCGACTTGCGCGGGATCGACGCCATGGCGCCAATCGCCGGCCACGAACTCGACCTTGAGGCCGAGCTTCTCGGCCATCTTGCGCCACAACGTGGCGAAATGCCCGGTCTCGAACATCAGCACCGTGTCGCCGGGCGACAGCGTGTTGACCAGCGCGGCTTCCCACGCGCCCGTGCCCGAGGCCGGGAAGATGATCGCGTGGCTTTGGGTCTTGAAGATCGACTTCATCCCGGCGATCGCCTTCTTGCCGAGCGCGCCGAATTCGGGGCCGCGATGGTCGATGGTCGGGTTGTCGATCGCGCGCAGCACGCGGTCGGGCACGTTGGTCGGCCCCGGGATTTGCAGGAAGTGCCGGCCGCTCGCCGCGTTGCTGAGCTTGAACATGGGAATCCTCCGATTTCGAGTTGGTATACCAATAGCCCGAATACGGGTCAATGGCCTTTTCAAATACTGTTTTTTGGTATACCAATGACCCATGCCCGATGATTCGCGCCTCACCGCTCCCCTGCCCGTCAAGGCGTTGGACTCATTGCGCCAGATGATTTTGGACGGCGAACTCCCGGCGGGCGCCAAGCTCAACGAGCGCGCGCTGGGCGAACGTCTGGGCGTGTCGCGCACGCCGTTGCGCGAGGCCTTGCGCATGCTGGTCGCCGAAGGCCTGGTGCGGCACGAGCCCAAGCGCGGCGCCGTGGTGGCGCCGTTCGATCGCGCGGATATCGAAGCGACGTTCGAGGTCCTCGCGGCCCTCGAAGGCCTCGCGGGCGAACTCGCCGCCCGGCGCATCGACGCCAACGCGCTCGCCGAGATCAAGGCGCGGCATTTCGAGATGCGCGCCCATCACGCGCGCGGCGATCGCGCCGCGTATTTCGCCGCCAACCAGGACATCCACCGGCGCATCGCCGAAGCCGCCGGCAATCCCGCGCTGGCCGAAACCTTCGAGCGGCTGAACGCGCGCGTCAAACGCGTGCGCTACGCCGCCAATCTCACGCCCGAGCGCTGGGCCAAGGCGGTCGAGGAGCACGAGCGCATGATCCAAGCGCTCGACGCGCGCGACGGCCTCGCCTTGCGCGCGATCCTGGAAGCGCATTTGGCCGGCAAACGCCAATCCGTGCTCGCGGCTTTCGCGGGCGCGGCCGAAGCCTACGACTGAGAGGAAAAATGCCGCTCGATTCCCCGCCCCGCTCCGATCTGGAAGCGCGCCTCGCGCGCGAAATCGACGGCGAGGTGCTGTTCGGCGCCTTCGACCGCGGCCGCTACGCGACCGACGCGTCGATCTACCAGATCGATCCGGTGGGCGTCGTCATTCCCCGGAACGCGGAAGCCGCGCGCATCGCCATCCAGATCGCCAACGAGATGGGCGTGCCCGTGCTGCCGCGCGGCGGCGGCACATCGCAATGCGGCCAGACGGTGGGCGCGGCACTCGTCATCGACACTTCCAAGCATCTGAACAAGCTGCTTGCCGTCGAAGGCGACACGGCCACGGTCGAGCCCGGGATCGTGCTCGATCATCTGAACGCCCAGCTCAAGTCGACGGGGCTGTGGTTCCCGGTCGACGTGTCGACCTCGGCGCAAGCGACGATCGGCGGCATGGCGGGCAACAATTCCTGCGGCTCGCGCTCGATCGCCTACGGCAACATGGTCCACAACGTGCTCGGCATCGACGCGCTGCTGGCCGACGGCACGCAAGCGCATTTCGGCGCGAGCGAGTCCGGCCCCGCGCGCTTCCTCGACATCGCGCGCCGCGTGCGCGACATCGCCGCGCGCGAGCAAGCCGAGATCGAAGCGCGCTACCCGAAGCTGCTGCGCCGCGTGGGCGGCTACAATCTCGAAACCGTGAAGCCGGCGGGCGGGCACAATCTCGCCCATCTGCTGGTGGGCTCGGAGGGCACGCTCGCCTATTCGCGCGCGCTGAAACTGAAGCTCTCGCCGCTGCCCAAGCACAAGACGCTCGGCGTGGTCCACTATGCGAGCTTCCGTCGCGCGATGGAGACGACCCGGGAGATCGTCAAGCTCGGGCCCACGGCGGTCGAACTCGTCGATCGCACCATGATCGAGCTCTCCCGCGCCATTCCCGCCTATGCGGGTATCGTGAAAAGCTTCCTCAAGGGCGAGCCCGACGCGATCTTGCTGGTCGAATTCGCCGGCGAAGATCGCGACACGCAACTTCGCAAGCTCAAGGACCTCGTGGCGCTGATGGGCGATCTGGGCCTGCCCGGCGCGGTCGTCGAGATCGTCGAGCCCGCGCTCCAGAAGGACGTGTGGGAAGTCCGCAAGGCGGGCCTCAACATCATGATGTCGATGAAGGGCGACGGCAAACCCGTCTCGTTCATCGAGGATTGCGCGGTGCCGCTCGAACACTTGGCGGACTACACCTCCCGGCTGACCGAGGTGTTCCACAAGCACGGCACCAAGGGCACGTGGTACGCCCACGCCTCGGTCGGCTGCTTGCACGTCCGCCCGATCCTGAACATGAAGACCGACGGCGCCGCGAAAATGCGCGCCATCGCCGAGGAAGCCGCCGATCTCGTGCGCGAGTACAAAGGCGCCTATTCGGGCGAGCATGGCGACGGGCTGGTGCGCTCGCAATGGATCGCCCCGTTCTTCGGGCCGCGCCTCACCGCCGCGTTCGAGGAGATCAAGGACCTGTTCGATCCCAAGGGGATCATGAACCCGGGCAAGATCGTCCGCCCGCCGCGCCAGGACGACCGCGCGCTGTTCCGCTTCAAGCCCGGCTACGCAGCCGCGAAGATCGACACCGCGCTCGACTGGTCCGATTGGGGCGGCTTCGCCGGTGCCGTCGAGATGTGCAACAACAACGGCCATTGCCGGAAATTCGACGCCGGCACGATGTGCCCGTCCTATCGCGTCACCGGGCGCGAGAAGGACTTGACGCGCGGCCGCGCCAATTCGCTGCGCCTGGCGATCTCCGGCCAGCTCGGCGCCGACGCGCTGACGTCCGACGCGATGTACGACACGATGCGCCTGTGCGTCGGCTGCAAGGGCTGCAAGCGCGAATGTCCGACCGGTGTGGACATGGCCAAGATGAAGGTCGAGTTCCTGCATCACTACAAGACGCGCCACGGCCACACGCTCTTCGACCGCTTGATCGGCTATCTGCCGCGCTACGCGTGGCTCGCCTCGAAACTCGGCCCCGTGCTCGCCTTGCGCGATCGCGTGCCCGCTTTGGCGAGATTGTCGGAGCGCGTGGCGGGCTTCGCCGCGTCGCGCAGCTTGCCCGCCTGGGCCGCGAAGCCCTTCAAGGCCCGCGAAGCGAGAGCCGATGCGCGCACGGCCGAGATCGCCTTCTTCGCCGACACGTTCAACACCTGGTTCGAGCCCGAGAACGCGCGCGCGGCGATCCGCGTGCTCGAAGCCGCCGGCTACAAGGTGCATGTGCCCACGGCGCGCGACGGCGGGCGGCCGCTGTGCTGCGGGCGCACCTTCCTGTCGGCCGGCATGGTCGAAGAAGGCCGCCACGAGGCGCGGCGGCTGGTCGACGCGATGCTGCCTTTCGCGGCGCGCGGCGTGCCCATCGTCGGCCTCGAACCGTCGTGCCTGTTCGCGCTCAGGGACGAGTTGGCGTCGCTGCTGCCGGGCGAAGACGCCGCCAAGATCGGCGCGCACGCGATGCTGTTCGAGCAATTCCTGGCGCGCGAACGCGCGGCGGGGCGCTTGAAGCTCGACCTCAAGCCCCTGCCCCAGACCCGGGCGCTGGTCCACGGCCACTGCCATCAGAAGGCGTTTGACGCGGTCAAGCCGACGCTCGACGCGCTGGCGCTGATCCCGGGGATGCAAGCCAAGCTCGTCGAAAGTTCGTGCTGCGGCATGGCCGGCGCGTTCGGCTACGAGGCCGCGAACCAGGAAGCGTCGAAGGCGATGGCCGAAGCGGCGCTGCTGCCCGCGATCCGCAAGGCCGATGCCGACACGTTGATCGTGGCCGACGGCACGTCGTGCCGCCATCAGATCGCCGATCTGGGCGGGCGCGAAGCGCTGCACGTGGCGCGCGTACTCGAGCGCGCTCTGGCCTAAGCGGCGGCCTTCGCTTGGCGGCCGGCGCGGTTGCCGAGCGTCTGCCAATGGCCGAGCGACAGCAGGTGGCAATGCACCGCCGCCACCCAGCCCTTCTTGCGCCAGTCGAGATAGACCGCGTCGTCGAGCTTGTCGAATTTCTCGGGATCGATGGTGCGGAAGCCTTGCAGCGTGATGTTCCGCCCGCCGGGCAGCTGCGCCTGCGCGCGATTGTCGAACAGCAGATCGTGCTTGATCAGCGCCTCGCCGAACGCATGGCCGAGCGTCACCTGGGCGTGAAAATCGCCCGAGAAGCGCAGCGCGTCCTCGACGACCTTGCCGGGCTTGCCGTCCGCAAGGAACAAGGGCGCGTCGCCCGTGTCGGCCAGCGCGTTGGCGGTGGACTCGACGCACAGCACGAACTGGCCGTCCGGCGCGGTCGTGAAAATGAAGGGAAAGCGCCGGACATAGGCCGGAACGTAGTGGTCGTCGGCCCAGCGGCCGGCCGCGTCGACGAACAGATTCTTGCCCGGCTCCAATCCGACGATCGCCAGCGGCCCCGCCGGCGTGTTCGACGGAAAGACGATCGGATAATGCCGTGCCGCGAAGGCCAGTTCGGCCATGCCCAGCGGCACATGCGTGGCGCCGCGCGCGAAGCCGGCGTCCTTGGGCGGCACGAAATGTTTCTTGGCGTGCGCCGTGCGATCCAACGCGACGGGTCGCGTGTAGAGCACGGGCATTTGATTGGTGGCGGGCTCGGTCATGGCGGGACTTCCGAAGTTATGGCCGCGCGACGTTAGCACGCGTCCGCCCCGATTTCGCCATCTTCGCGCGCGAGGGTGCAAGACGGCGCCGGACCGTGCTATCCCGGGCGCCGGAACGCGAGGGGACGGAATGCGTCTAGGGGTCCTATCGTTGGCGATCGCGGTCGCGCTGTGCGCGTCCTTGCCCGCGCGCGCGCTCGAATGGGTCGCGGCGGGCGAGACCGCCCAGGGGAACGAGGTCTTCATCGACGCCGCCGGCATGCGCGCGGCGGGCACGATGCGCACGGCCTGGATCCGCGTGGTCTATCGCAGCCCGATCCAGGCCGGGACCGCGCGCGTCGCGTCGATGCAGGCGCTGGCGCATTTCGACTGCGCGTCGGGCGAGAATGCGGGCCTGCGCGTGCTGATGTACGAGGATGCGGAAGGCACGCGCCTGGCGCTGGCCCGCGAGGAGCGCGAAGTCCGCTTCGGCACCGAGCCGGATGGCTCGGTCGGCCGCGTCGCCCACGCGGCCGTGTGCAAGGATCAATAGCGCTCGACCAGTTTCACGTGCCGGGCGAGGCAGTCGTCCAGCGCGTATTTGGCCTTCACATGCGCGCGCGCGGCGATGCGCATCTTGCGATGGGCCTCGGGCTTCTCCAGCGCGCCGGCGATGGCGTCCGCCAAGCCGTCCTTGTCGAAAAAATCGACCAGCACGCCGGTCTTGCCGTGCTCGACCAGATCGAGCACCGGGCCGGTCGAGGACGCGATCACGGTGCAGCCCGCGCTCATCGCCTCGAACAGCGACCAGGACAACGCGAAGGGATAGGTCAGATACACATGCGCGGCGGAGACCTGCAGCGCCTTGAGATAGGTCTCGTAAGGCAGCTTGCCCAGGAAATGCACGCGCGCGGGGTCGATCCGATCCTTCACTTCGGCGAGGAAGCGTTCCTTGTACGAAATGCCGTCTTTGGGTTTGGCGCCGTAGCTGACCCCGTCCCCGCCGACCAGCAAGATCCGCGCGTCGGGCACGCGCGCGAGCAGCCGGGGCAACGCGCGCATGAAAATGTGATAGCCGCGATAGGGCTCGAGATTGCGGTTCACGAAGGTGACGATTTTCTCGCCCGCGGCGAAGCGGTTCCCGCCGATCTCCAACACGGCGTTCGGGTCCGGCACGATTCGCGCGACGTCCACGCCGTCGAAGCAAACGTCGATGCGTTTGCGGTAGGGCTCGGGGAACGTGCCGCGCTGCCAGGCGGTGGGCGCCACCGCCCCGTCCATGGAATCGAGCGCCAGTAACTGCGCGGCCGAGCGCGCGCGCAGCCGTGCCGCACCGTCGAACTCGGGCGCGGGAAACTCCGGATCGAAACCGTAATCCCCGCCTTCGGCGCGATAGAAGAACTCGAGATAGAGATGCAGCTTGGCTTGGGGCAACGCGTCCTTGAGGAACAGCGATTCTCCCCAGCCGGGGTTGGCGCAGATCGTATCGGGGACGAAACCCTTGCGCTTGAGATCGAGCACGGCGCGCGCGCACGCCTCGCCGCGCAGGATCTTGGTCTCGAAATCCTGGGCCCAGGGATGCGCGTCCGGGGTGGTGCCGCGCTTGGGGACGTAGCGCAGCACGCGCGTGCCGGCCGCCTCGCCGTCGCGCTCGATGGCCAGCGCCAGCGTCTTGTGCCCGCGCGCCGCCAATGCCGGCGCCAGGCGCAGATACTGGCCCGGAAAGTTCTGATGCACGAAAAGGATGTTCTTGGGTTTCGCCATCGAATCGCCTCGGCTCGACTGTACACGGCCATAGCAGATTGGCCTCGATTTTGCGTGCCCGATCGGCCATGGACCACAGCGCGCTTGCCGACCTCGCCACCCGCGCCCGCGCCGACCTTGCCGCCATGGCCTATCCCGCGCGGACTTGGCTGCCGCCGCCCGCCCATCCGTCCGGCGCGCCGGCGCATAACGTGCTGATCGCCGGCGGCGGGCAAAGCGGCGTGGGCGTGGCGCATCTTCTGGCGCGCGACGGCGTGGACTGCGTGTCGGTCGTCGACGCCGCGCCGGCGGGCAAGGAAGGACCCTGGCGCAACTATGCGCGCATGGCCACGTTGCGCACGCCCAAGGAGCTTGTCGGTCTCGAAGGCGGTCTGCCCGCGCTATCGGTGCGCGCCTGGTACGCGGCGGCGTTCGGCGCCGAAGCTTGGGACAAGCTCGGCCGTATCCCGCGCGAACACTGGGCCGCCTATCTGGACTGGTTTCGCGCGACCGCCGGCGTCCAAGTCCGCACCCGCGTCGAACTCCTGCGCCTCGAACCGGCGGGCAATTGGATCGCCTGCGATCTCGCGATCGGCGGCCGTCCCATGCGCGAATACGCGCGGCACGTCGTCCTGGCCCATGGCTACGAAAACGCCGGCGCTTGGGCGCTGCCCGACTGGGCCGAAGCCCTGCCCGCCGCGATCCGCGCCCATTCGAACGGGCCGATCGATTTCGACGCGTTGAAGGGCAAGCGCGTGGCCGTGCTCGGCAACGGCGCGTCGGCCTTCGACAACGCGCGCGCGGCTTTGCGCGCGGGTGCGCGCCGCGTCGATCTGTGCTTCCGGCGCGAGCGCCTGCCCGAGATCAACCCGCATCGCTGGGCGGAGTTCGCGGGCTATCTGCGGCACTATCCCGATCTTCCCGACGCCGCCAAATGGGCGCTCTCGCGGCGCTTCCGCCTGATGGACCAGCCGCCGACGGCCGACGCGGTCGATGGCTGCAAGGCATTCGCGAACTTCGCCGTCCATCCCGGCCGCGGCTGGACCGGCGCCGAAGGCACGAGGATCGAGACGACGATGGGGCCTCTCGATGCGGACTTCCTGATCTTCGCCACGGGCATACGCGTGGATCTGGCGCTGCGCCCCGAACTCGCCGCGATCGAAGCGGACATCGCGCGCTGGGGCGACCGGCATGAACCGGCCGAGCCCGATCCGGTGCTTTCGGCTTGGCCTTATCTCGGGCCCGGCTTCGAGTTCACGGCGAAACCCGGACGCGCGGCGCCCTGGCTCGCGCGCATCCACCAATTCGGCTTCGCGGCGGGCTTGAGCCACGGCGCGCAATGCGCGTCGGTCAGCGGCCACAAATACGCACTGCCCCGCTTGGCGGCGGGCGTCACGCGCGGGCTGTTCGGCGAAATGGCGAGCGAACTCTGCGCGTCGCTCGACGCCTACGACGTGCGCGAGAAGCTGCTCTAGCGAATCTTCCCGCGCGCGGCGACCGGCCAGACCATCGCGGGCGCGCCGCCGGCGAGCACGCGATACTCGTCGTGCAGATTGATCGTCGTGTCGCCGTGGCCGGGCACGAGGCGGACTTTCTCGCCGAGCTTCAGCGCGCGCGCGCCGGCTTCCGTCCGGCGCAGGATGCCGTGCTCGTCCCCGCCGAAAGCGAAGCTCCAGCCCGGCAGATCGACCGCCTCGGGCAAGCCGCCATCGATCGACAGGCTCTTGAGGCCCGCGTCGAGCACCGCGCGATCGTCCGACGGCAGGCTCATCACCGTGGCGAGCACGAACAGCGCCTGCTCGAAACGCGCGTAGCGCTCGCCGTTTTCGTCGCCGACGTCGCGGTACTGCTTGTCCATGAACACGTAGGTGCCGCACT
>JAMNXK010000460.1 GCA_023653245.1 Tagaea sp. | reverse complement strand
GGATGACTTTGTTCCGGAAATCGTCGCGTTGTCGAGCGGCGAACGCGCTATTCTGCGACCGAATCATGAAGATCGTCGCCGACCCCGACCGCAAGATTTGGGCCCAAGCCGCCGAGGCGGCCGCGTTTTTCCCGCTGCAGCAGGATTGGGAATACGGCCTGGCCGCGCGCTGGCACGGGCGCGACGTGCGCCGGTTCGTCGCGCTGCGCGACGATCGGCCGGTCGCGTGCTTGCAGATCGTCGGGCGGCGCTGGCTCGGCTTCTTCGACATTTGGGCGGGCTTGCGTGGGCCGGTGGGCGATCCGCAAGCTTGGCCCGGTTTGGCGGCGCGCGTTCCAGGCTGGCCGTTCGCGGCGTCGCTGCTGTCGCCGGAGACGACGGCGGACGCCGCGACGCGCGCGCGGTGGCTGGGGCGCGGACGCGTCTACACCGGCACGACGCTCGCGCTGTGGCGGCTCGATGCCGCGGGCGAAAAAGGATTGCTGGCGGGGATGCACCAGAAATGGCGCAACCGATTGCGCGCGGCCGAGCGTTCGGGCTTGCGCGTGGAACTCGCCCCGCGCGGCAAATGGGTCGAGTGGGTGCTCGCGCAAGGCGAGGCGGTCCGCAAAGCCAAGGGCTTCGAAGCCGCCCCGCCCGAATTCGTGGCGCGCTTGGCCGAACTCAAAGGCGGGCGCGAATGCCTGGTCGCGGTGGCGCTGGACAAGCGCGAGCCGGTGGCCGGCGCCTTGTTCTTGCGTCACGGGCGCGACGCGACCTACTACGTCGCGGCCTCGACGCCGCAGGGCCGCGCGCGCAACGCCGCCAATCTCGTGTTGTGGCGCGCGGCACTCGCGTTGAAAGAGGCGGGCGTGCGCGGTCTCGATCTCGGCACGGTCGAAACCGAACGAAGCGCGGGGCTCGCGCGCTTCAAGCTCGGTACCGGGGCCGAACCCTGCGAACTCGCGGGGACCTATCTATGAACCGGGTCGGCGGAAAATCCTATCCGGCGGCCAGGCGCACCTGGCGCACGCTCGCCATTCCGCTGTGGCGCTACGCGGCACCGTTCTTGGCGGCGCTGGTGTTGCTCGACCTCATCGTGTTCGCGCTGGTCCACGGGATCTGGGGCGCGTGCTACGGCGCCTTCGCCTGGATCGGGATGTGCTAGGCGCGCTTGGCGCGCAGCACGTCGCGCCGCCATGCGGTCCAGTCGATGCGCGTACCTTGTTCCGCGACGATCTCGATATCGGCCGGCGCCGTGTGCGCCGTGAACAGCATCAGGTTGTCGCAAGGCCAGCGCGCGCTCGGCGCGATCAGCCCGTCGAAGCCCAAAAAGAACGCGGCATCGGCGATCGCTTGCGTGCGCGCGTAGCGGCGCTCGCGATAGGCGTCGATATCAACGTCCAGATTTTTCAGCGCCGACAGATCGGCCAAGCGCAACGTCCGGTGCGAACGGACTGCGAGCTCGAAGCTCGACCAGCTTGGCTTGGACGGAAACACGGGCTGCAGGTTCAAATATTCGTGAATCTCCGCGATCGCCCCGTCGCGCTCGAGCGAGGTGTAGAGCACGTCGAACGCGCCGTTTCCCCATCGCTCGAGCGAGGCATGGCCTTGGGCCGGGTTGCGGCCTTCCGGCACGACGCGCCACACGCGCCCCGCGAAGGCTTCGCGCGGCAGCGCGTCGAGCGCGTCGAGAAGCCGGTGGTCGCGCGCGTCGTGCATCAGGTATAGGCGCCGCTCTCCAAGCCCTCGATCACCGCGAGCACGGCGTCGGTCCGGCCTTGGTTGATGAGATCGATGGCGCGCTTGCCGTCGAGCATCGGATGGCTCGCGTGCAGCCACAGGCGAGTCTCGTCCGGCGAATAGAAGTCCGACAGACGATCGACGACGAAGCGCAAGCCCGCGATCACGGTTTGCGTGCGTATGTCGGGCGACGCCTTGCCGCTCGCCCAGCGCGAGACGGTGGCCGGCGACACATCGACGATGTTGGCGATGTCCCGACCTTGCAAGCCGCCGTCGTCCTTCAAGCGGCCGAGGATTCGCGTCAGCGCGGTTGGCATGGTTCAACGCTCCGGTCGATAACCGGAGAATTGCATATCGATTTCAGGAAATCAAGAACCTGAAATCGATATGCAACGCATTCAAACCGCCAAATCCGCCCTGTTTTCAACCTCTTGCGCGATCCGGGCGAGCGCTTCGTCGATCGACAGGGCGCCCAGATCCTTGCCCGAGCGCAAGCGCACCGCGACCTTGCCGGCTTCGGCTTCCTTGTCGCCGATCACCAGCATGTAGGGGATTTGTTCGAGCTGGGCGTTGCGGATTTTCTTCTGCATGCGCTCGGTGGAATCGTCGATATCCACCCGCACGCCGCCTTCGCCGTGGGGCAGCGACGCGCGCGCGAGCCGGCCCGCGACGTCCTTGGCGAATTCGACATGCCGGTCGGCGATGGGCACCAGCCGCGCTTGGATCGGCGACAGCCAGGTCGGCAAACGCCCGGCATAGTTCTCGATCAGAATGCCGATGAAGCGCTCGAACGAGCCGAGGATCGCGCGGTGGAGCATCACCGGGCGGTGCTTGGCGCCGTCTTCGCCGATATAGGTCGCGTCCAGGCGCTCGGGCAGCACGAAATCGACTTGCAGCGTACCGCACTGCCAGTCGCGGCCGATCGCGTCGCGCAGGATGAATTCGAGCTTGGGGCCGTAGAAGGCACCCTCGCCCGGATTGCGGATCGTCGTCAGGCCCGAAGCGTTGGCCCCGATCTCCAACGCGCTTTCGGCCCTGTCCCAGATCGCGTCGTCGCCCGCGCGCTGCTCGGGCCGGTCGGAGAATTTGACCACCAGATCGGCGAAGCCGAAATCCTTGTAGATGTCGCGCAGCAGGTCGCAGAACTTCCGCGACTCGTCCGGGATCTGATCCTCGGTGCAGAAGATATGCGCGTCGTCTTGCGTGAACGCGCGCACGCGCATGATGCCGTGCAGCGCGCCCGAGGGCTCGTAGCGATGGCAGGCGCCGAACTCGGCCAGGCGCAAGGGCAGGTCCTTGTAGCTGCGCTGACCCTGGCGGAAAATCTGCACGGCACCGGGGCAGTTCATCGGCTTCAGCGCGAAGAGGCGATCTTCCTCCTCGCCTTCCTTGCCCGGTTTGGCGACGAACATCGCGTCGCGATAATTCGCCCAGTGGCCGGACTTCTCCCAGAACACGCGATCGACGAGCTGGGGCGTTTTCACCTCGACATAGCCGCCATCTTCGAGCTTCGCGCGCATATAGCGCTCGATGGCGCGGAACAGCGACCAGCCTTTGGGATGCCAGAACACCGTGCCGGGCGCTTCTTCCTGAAGATGGAACAGCCCCATCGCGGTGCCGAGCTTGCGATGGTC
>JAMNXK010000459.1 GCA_023653245.1 Tagaea sp. | reverse complement strand
CTCGGCGTCGCCGATCTTGGCCTTCATCTTGCGGCACCATTCGGCCGTGCGCCGATCCTGCCAGACGATCGCCTTGTGGATGGGGGCACCCGTCTTGCGATCCCAGATCACGGTGGTCTCGCGCTGGTTGGTGATGCCGATCGCCACGATCTGAGTGGCTTGCGCGCGCGCGGCTTCCAACGCCCGGCGTACGACGCTCAGCGTCGCTTCCCAGATTTCCTCGGGATCGTGCTCGACCCAGCCCGGCTGCGGATAATACTGTTTGAGCTCGATCTGGGCGGTCGCGACGGCCGCCCCTTCGAGATCGAACAGCATCGCGCGCGTGGAGGTCGTGCCCTGGTCGAGGGCGAGAAGATAGGGCGTCATGGGCTCTCCCGGATTTTCCGGAAGGGTCGCGCGCCCATCCTCAATCGTCAAGCTTGCGCCAATCGACCTGCGCCAAAGCCTCGTAATCGGGGAGTTCGTTGTAGATCTGCGCCGAGGGCCGCGCCCACAACGCGCCGGCGAAGGCGATCACCGGCATTTGGATGCGGTGGACCTCGTGAAGCTTGGTCCACAGTTTCTGGGCGCGCGCCTCGTCGGCCGGCCCGGCGAGCGGGATCTCGACGATCCCCATATGCGCGCGAAAACCTTGCGGCGCGCCGATGCGCGTCCCCCAGGCGCGGGCCAACAGCGCCACCGCCTGGTCGACCATCCCGTCGTTGCGCGCGCGGATCTTGGCCCAGCCGAGCTTCTCGCCATAGGCGATGCCATCGGGGACCGACAGCCAAGCGCCGACGTCGCGCGTGCCGACCCAGTCGAACTCAGCGGCCAGGCCCTGTCCGTAGCCATGCGAGATCGTGCCGGGATGGAGCAGGCCGCGGAACCGGGGTGCGACCGCCAGGAACGCGGCCCCCTTCGCGGCGAACAGCCATTTGTGGCAATTGCCGACATAGAAATCCGGATCGAGCGCTTTGATATCCAGCGGTGCCTGCCCCGGCCCGTGCGCGCCGTCGATCAGCACCGGGATCCCGCGCTTGCGCGCCAGCGCTTGGATCTTGGCGACCGGCATGACGCTGGCCGTCGGCGAGGTGATGTGGTCGATCACGACGAGCCGCGTGCGCGAGGACATCGCCGCTTCGAGCGGACCGAGGATTTGGCTCTCCTCGGCCAGCGGAAACGGGATGTCGGCGATGCGATGCGCCGCGCCGCTCGTGGCGCAGACATGCTGGACCGTGCGCATCACCGCGCGATAGCCGTGGCTCGTGGTCAGGATTTCGTCGCCGGGGGCGAAAGCCAGCGAGCGCAAGACCGCGTTCGCCCCCTCGCTGGCGTTCATCACGAACACCAGACCTTCCGGATCGGCGTTCAGGAACGCCGCCAATTTCGCTCGCGCCGCCGCCAGCGACGGCGCCCATCGCTTGCGCATGAAATGGCTGGGATCGGCTTCGAACTCGCGCCGCCATGTCTCGGCGGCTTCCAGCACCGGGATCGGCGTCGCGCCGAA
Source organism: Tagaea sp. (assembly GCA_023653245.1). The sequence goes on along the minus strand of JAMNXK010000459.1, from coordinate 1,873 downwards.
AGAACCGTGATTGATCTGGATCGTGCCGGGCGCGAGGATGAAATCAGACACGCGCGCCCAAGGCTTTCTCGATCGCCGCACGGATCTCCGCCCCCGTCGGATTGGCCGAGGACGGCCAATGCCCGGCCAGACGTCCGTCGCGGCCCACGAGGTACTTGAAGAAATTCCAGCGCGGCAACGCGCCCTCGCCCGCTTCGGCCGCGACCCAAGCGAAGAACGGATGGCGGTCCGCTCCGCGGGTCGTCGTCTTCTCGGCAAGCGGGAAGGACACGCCGTAGCTCTCGCAGAACGCCTTGATCTCGGCGGCACTGCCCGGCTCCTGCCCGCCGAAATCGTTCGACGGTACGCCGAGCACAACAAGCCCACGATCCTTGTAGTCGTCCCAGACTTTCTCGAGATCGCGATATTGGGGCGTGAAGCCGCAGAAGCTGGCGGTGTTCACGACCAGCAGCGCTTTGCCCCGGAACCCCGACAGCGGCATTTTTTCGCCGTCGATCGAAACGAACTCGATGTCCCAAGCCGTCATGCCGCTTCTCCCGCGCGCTTGCGCGCCGCCGAACAGGCGATGGCCATGATAGGCCGCCATGCCGGCGGCGAAGGCGAAACCGGCGAACAGGCGCCGGCCGAGATGGGGGCGCTCAGCCATAGCGCTCCTCCGTCCACGGATCGCCGCGCATGTGATAGCCGCGCACTTCCCAGAACCCCGCCTTGTCCTCGGCGGCGAATTCGAGCTTGGTCAGCCACTTGGCCGACTTCCAGAAATACAGCTTGGGCAGCACCAGGCGCACCGGGCCGCCATGCTCGCGGCTGATCGGCTTGCCTTCCCATTCATGGGCGAGCAGCACGTCGTCGTCGGCGAAATAGGAAAGCGGCACGTTGGTCGTATAGCCGTCGTAGGAATGCTGGACGACGAACTTCGCCGCCGGGCTCGGCTTCACCAGATCGAGCAGATGGCGCGTGGACACGCCGCGCCAGCGATTGTCGAAGCGCGACCAAGCGGTCACGCAATGGATGTCGGAGACGAAATCGCTCTGCGGCTGGCGCGCGAATTCGGCCCAGTTCCAGGACAGCGGGTTCGCGACCAGGCCGGAAACTTCGAGCTTCCAGGTCTTGGCCGAGACGTCGGGCTGGATGCCCAGATCGAGCACCGGCCAATTCTTCACCTCGCGCTGGCCGGGCGGCAGGCGCGTGGCCGGATCGGCCGCCTTGCCGGTCAGCAATCGGCCCTCGTCCGACCATTTGCGCTTGGTGTCGACCAGCTTTTGTTTGATTTGGCCCAACAGGGTGTCGTCGTTCGCCATCACGATCCTCGGTTCGACCGGGATTATAGGCCGGTTACGCCGCTAATCCAGATTGGCGGCAAGGCGCTTTTGCAAGGCGCTTATGTCGAGCTGGTGGACCGAGCCCGCGCCCGCGAGGTCCAGGGCATGGGCGGCGGCCGCACCCATGGCGACGCACGGGCCCATGACCCGGATCGACGAGAGGGCGGCCGGATCGCCGTCGACGTTGCGCCCGGCGGCGACCAGATTGTCGAGCCCCGGTGCGACCATCGATCCGAACGGCACGTAATGCATGTGGTCGTCGCCGAACACTTCCCAATGCACGCCGTCTTGCCGGTCGTGGAGCTCGATGGGCCACGAACAGCGCGCCACCGAGTCGGCGAAGCGCGTGCCCGCCCGGACTTCGTCCGCCGTCAGGTGATGGGCGCCCTTGATCCAGCGCGTCTGGCGGATGCCGGGCAGGCCATAGGTCTTGACCTTCGCCTCGGCGAAATGCGCCGGGAACTCGGCCTTGAAGAAGGCGAGCGCGCGATCGACCTGGTCGCGCCCGTCGAGCATGGCCCGGGTCGCATCGAAAGGATCCAAAGGCGTTT
>JAMNXK010000458.1 GCA_023653245.1 Tagaea sp. | reverse complement strand
TCCGGCGTGGCCGAGGAGAACATCCAGTCGCGCGCGCGCGGGCTGACGCTGATGGCGCTATCCAACAAATTCGGCCACATGGTCGTGTCGACGGGCAACAAGAGCGAGATGTCGGCGGGCTACGCCACGCTCTACGGCGACATGTGCGGCGGCTTCGCGGTGTTGAAGGACGTCTACAAGACCACCGTGTTCGAGCTGTCGCGCTGGCGCAACGCGCATCGTCCCGAAGGCGGGCTCGGGCCGCAAGGCCCCGTGATGCCAGAACGCGTGATCGCGAAACCGCCGACCGCCGAATTGCGCCCCGACCAGACCGACGAAGCCTCGCTCGGTCCCTATGTCCGGCTCGACGCGATCCTGCAGGCGCTGGTCGAAGGCGAGAAGACCGTGGCCGAGATCGCCGCCGAAGGCTATGGCGAGGACGAAGTGCGCAAGGTCTGGCGCATGCTCGATCTGGCCGAGTACAAGCGCCGCCAGGCGCCGCCGGGCGTGAAGATCACCCGCCGTTCGTTCGGGCGCGAACGGCGCTATCCCATCGTGAACGGATTCCGAGGATGAGTATGGTTCGCGTGCGCTTCGCGCCGTCGCCCACGGGGCGCTTGCATCTGGGCAACGTGCGCGCCGCGCTGCTCAACTGGCTCTACGCGCGCAAGACCGGCGGCAAATTCCTGCTGCGCCTGGACGACACCGATCTCGAGCGCTCGAAGCCCGAATACGCGGACGGCATCGTCGCGGACCTCGAATGGCTCGGCCTGCATTGGGACGAATTCGCCAAGCAATCCGACCGGCTGGATCGCTACGCGGCCGCGGCCGAGAAGCTCAAGGCGATGGGCCGTCTTTACGCGTGCTTCGAAACGCCCGAGGAATTGAAGCTCAAGCGCTTCGCGCAAGTCGCCGACGGCGGCGTGCAAGTCTACGACCGTGCGTCGATGCGCCTGTCGGAGGCGCAGAAGAGCGCCTATCTCGCCGAAGGCCGCAAGCCGCATTGGCGCTTCCTGCTCGATTGGAAGGAAACGCGCTGGGACGATCTGATCCGCGGCGCGTGCGCCTATCACGGCTCGAAAATCTCCGATCCCGTGCTGATCCGCGAGGATGGTTCGCCCACGTATACTCTGGCGTCGGTCGTCGACGACGTGGAACTCGACGTCACGCATATCGTGCGCGGCGAGGATCACGTCACCAACACCTCGGTGCAGATCCAGATTTTCGAGGCGCTGGGCCGCGACCCCGCCGCGCTCGCCTTCGCGCATTTCACCCTGATCGGCGATATCGGCGGGCATAACCTATCGAAACGCGAGGGCGGCATGTCCGTCGCCAATCTGCGCGACGACGGGCTGGAGCCCGGCGCCATCGCCTCGCTGCTCGCCCGCCTGGGTACGTCCGATCCGGTCGAGCCGCACGCGGCCCTCGACGATCTCGTCCCGGGCTTCGACTTCGCGCGCTTCTCCCGCGCCTCGCCCAAGCTCGATCCCGAGGATCTGCTGCGCCTCAACGCCAAGATTGTCCATGGTCTCGATTACGCGCGCGTGCGCGCGCGTCTGCCCGAGGGTGCCGATGCGGCGTTCTGGGACGGCGTGCGGCCCAATCTCGTCAAGGTTCTCGACGCGCGCGAGTGGTGGGCGCTGACCCACCAACCCGTGGCGCCCGTGCTCGGCGATCGCGCGTTCATGGACGAAGCCGCCAAGCTGCTTCCGGCCGAGCCGTGGGACGCGGGCACGTGGGGCGTGTGGACCAAGGCGCTGGGGGCCGCGACGGGCAAGAAGGGCAAGGAGCTGTTCATGCCCTTGCGCCTGGCGCTGACCGCGCGCGAACATGGTCCCGAGTTGAAGAACCTGCTGCCGATGCTGGGCCGTGCGCGCGCATTGGCGCGTCTCGAAGGAAAGGCCGCGTGAAACTCTTCGTCCACAACACGCTCACCCGCAAGAAGGAGGAATTCGTTCCTCTCGATCCGTCGCGCGTGCGCATGTATGTGTGCGGGCCGACGGTCTACGACTTCGCGCATATCGGCAACGCGCGGCCGGTGGTGGTGTTCGACACGCTCCATCGCGTGTTGAAGCGCATTTATGCCAACGTCGAGTACGCGCGCAACATCACCGACATCGACGACCGCATCATCGCGCGCGCCGCCGAGAGCGGCCGCCCGATCGACGCGATCACGACCGAGACGACGCGTGCCTATCGCGAGGACATGGCCGCGATCGGCGCCGCTTCGCCCGATCACGAGCCCGTGTGCACGCAGACCGTGCCCGAGATGGTGGCGATGATCGCCACGCTCGTCGAGAAGGGCCACGCTTACGCGGCCGAAGGCCATGTGTTGTTCCATGTGCCGAGCTACGCCGACTACGGCAGACTTTCGGGCCGCTCGCGCGACGACCAGATCGCCGGCGCGCGGGTCGAGGTCGCCCCCTATAAGCGCGATCCGGCTGATTTCGTGCTGTGGAAGCCTTCGACGCCGGACCAGCCGGGCTGGGACAGTCCGTGGGGCAGGGGCCGACCGGGCTGGCATATCGAATGCTCGGCGATGTCCGAGACGCTGTTCGGCAAGACCTTCGACATCCATGGCGGCGGGCAGGACCTCATCTTTCCGCATCACGAAAACGAGATCGCGCAGTCGGTCTGCGCGCATGATGGCGTCCAGTTCGTGAAGTACTGGATGCATAACGGCTTCGTGATCGTGAACGGCGAGAAAATGTCCAAGAGCCTGGGCAATTTCTATACGGTGCGCGATCTGTTGAATCGCGGCGAGCGCGGCGAAGCGATCCGCCTGCTGCTGCTCAAGACGCATTACCGAGCACCGCTCGATTTCACCGACGAGGGCTTGAAGCAGGCGAAGGCTGAACTTGATCGCTGGTATCGCGCCTATGCTCACGCCGAAGAAGGCGGCGAACACGAAATCGAGTTAGATGTTTCCGAGCCGTCGGCGTTCGACGCTCTTCTCGACGACCTCAACACTCCTTTGGCGATTTCGCGGCTCCATGCGCTGGCGGACAAGATGTTAGCCGTGTCGCCCGCAGAGGCCGCGACGCATCTGGTAGTATTCCGACAGGAGGCTTCTCTTCTCGGGTTGCTATCCTCGACCCCTTCGTATTGGTTCAAAGGTCCTGTCGGGGAGGACACCGCCTGGATCGAAGACGCGATTCAGGCGCGCCTCGCCGCGCGCAAGGCCAAGAATTTCACCGAGGCCGATCGCATCCGCGACGATTTGAAGGCCAAGGGCGTGATCCTCGAAGACGGGCCCAAGGGCACAAGCTGGAAGCGGGCGGGTTGACGATGGCCGAGCGCGTATACCTCTACGATTCGACCTTGCGCGACGGCGCGCAAACGCAAGGCGTGGATTTCAATCCCGCCGACAAGGCGGCGATC
>JAMNXK010000457.1 GCA_023653245.1 Tagaea sp. | reverse complement strand
GGCTCGGTCCGCCTTCGCTTGGCGTGGACAAGCGAGCCGAATGGACGCAGCGACGGATCGTCCCATTGGGCCAGCGGTCCATACGCACGATCGGCTCACCCAACTCGATGGCGTCGATCCGGATCAACCCGACGCTACGCGGATCGCGCGGCGGATCGGGGTTGAACGCGATGGCCGGAGCGGTCACGACAGCCAACGCCAGCGCCGCGCCGACACATCTCAACGCCATCGAACCATTGATCGTCATCTCCCCGTCCGGATGGGCAGCCGGGCTAGCGGCAGGTGCTGAAAAGTGTCCGCTCCGCGTCTTCGAGCGTGTCGCAGATGCAGTTTGCGTAAGCTTCGAACTGACGCTCGGTCGCGCCATCGGACAGCGAAATATAAACGTCGCCGCCGCCATTGGGCACGGTGAAGGCGAGCTGGCGCAACCGCCGGTCTTCCACCGCCATCAAGAAGCCGTCGCGCTCGCGCTCGCTCATGGCGTGCAATTGCTTCTCGATCCGGACAAAACCGTTCGCGTCCATCGGCAAAGCGCGCCAATCCTTCGTCGGGCCCGTGAAGAGAAGATACAGAGTCGGATTTTCGATCGCCAAGTGCGTGCCCGCTTCGTCGATGACCCGCAGCTCCATGAATGCCGTCAACGATCGATACGACTTCTCGATGCCCAAGACCCACGTATCGACGAAATTTTTCTCCGGCCTCTCACGCCATCCGACGATGCGAATCGCGCAGCGCTCGCCCCGGCCATTCCGCGCCATCTCGAAGGTCCGGTCGCCGCTCGTGTGATGCTCGCGCAGGCTCTTATAGCGCGGATCGGGCGCCGGACTGTTCGGGCCCCGATCCGGATGCTGGGCGGCGGCGGCGGTCGCGACCAGCGCCGCCAGCATCGCAAGCCCAAGAAACTTCGCCATGCGGCTTCGTGTGGCCATCGCATCCCTCCGTCCGCCAGGCAGCCGGGCGGTTGGGTTCCTCAACGCTGCCAATCAGGAGTATAAAGCCATGACCAGCAATACGACAAACCGTACCGATTCGTCCTTCCGCAACCTTTTGCGCGGGGCGATCATCGGTGCCGAGGGCAGCGAACAAGTCGGGTTTCCGGCGAGCGGCCGGAGCGGCGTTTCGGTGACCTCGATCCAGATCGATCTGGCGGGCAATCCCCACGTTCGCCGACCCTTCATCGACGCCGCCATCAAAAGCGGGGCGATCGAGAACCGGGCGGAGGCCGAGCGCCTGTTCTCGATCCGATACGACCATGAGCGGATGGGGCCCGGTCAACCGGGCGAGGCGCAGTTCTTGCGGGACCAAAGAGCCGCGACGGCTTTGGCCGAAAAGGCGATGCAAAGTCCGGCGGTGCGAGCGGTGACGGATCGCGCCGTCGAGCGGCATATCGACAAAGTCGCCGAAGCGACCGATCGGGTTTGCGGGCGTGCGGCCCCGCAAGCGCAAGCGTTCTGCAACTCGACGCAAGGCCGGCTGGAAGTCGCCGCCTACATCCATCAGGGAAATCCCGACGATACGAAAAAGATCGAAGCGTATTTCCGGGGTGAGACGGTAACGCTGGGCGACGGCAAGGGCGGCCAACCGCGCAACGTAAAGATCCAAGGAACCCTGGATGCCGAACAATTCCGCAATGGCTATCAGGGCAGCACGCTCTGGGGCCAGACGAACCGCAAGGGTCTCGACAGCCGCCATCGGCGAATCGGCGGCTTCCTTCGCCAGCAAGGCATCGACGACGGGTCGCGTGCGCGGATCAATCCGGGGCAGCGTTCGGAGGCGGCACCGACTGAGCGCGACGCGGCGCAAGGCGCATCGCAAGCATCGTTCGCACCCGAGCAAATGCGGGAACAATCGGCCAACATTGCGGCGGCATCGGGGCAGCCCTTGGTTCGACGCACATCGTGGACGCCCGATCCGGCCAAGATCGGCGAGGCGATCGCGTCGGTGCACGCCGACGATCTGCCGGCGTGGACCCGGAACCTGCTCGGCCGCGACGTGCTGACCAATGGCGCCAAGCCGGCGGTGATGGGCTTCCAGCGCGCGATCAACGCGGCGACCAAGCCGCCGCGGTTCGATTATCGCTGGGGCCTCGGCGGGCGGCAGGGGCGCATCGAGGTCGATGGCGATCTCGGGCCGCAGACGCGCGCGGGCTTCGGCCGGGCGGTCGAAAAGCAAGACGAAGACGGGTTCAAGAAGCTCTACGCCCTCGACCAGTTCGGCCGCTACGTCGCGAACGTCGATCGCGGCCGCGCGAAGCTCGACGATCTCGAAGACACGATCGGCGGCACGCTCGGGCAAGCGATCCCCGACGCGCCCGAGCGCGCCCAGGAAACGCTCAACATGTTCGCCGAAGATCGCGAGGAACCCGGGTCGCCGTTGAAGATCGACGGCTGGGTCGGACCCAAAACGACCGAAGCCTTCGGCACGCTGCTGCGCAAGACCAGCCCCAACGCGCTGACCGCGCGCTTCGCCGGCAACGACTTCTGGGAGGACGAAGACCTCGCGTGACGCGCGAGGCCCAGCGCCCGTCCGGCCGTTCGCGCGCACGGCCGGACGGACGAGTTCGCGCGCATCCCCAATCCCCATCCCCTCATCCGACACCACAGGAGAAGACCATGGCCGCCAAAGAACTTCACCCGCTCTACGACCCGCTGCTCCCCGAGATCCTCGCCGAAGCCGAAGGCGGCAAGGCGGGGCTCGTCGTCGCCCTCGACAACGCCAATAGCGGCTTGTCGGTCGGGCGCTATCAGATGGATCTGTCGCAACGGCGCGATCTCGCCGCCGAGCTGGCAGGGATCGCGCGCACGGGCGACTGGGCGCACGAGTCCGACATCGACCTGATCGATCGGCGCACGCGCGATCTGCTGCCCGACGAACGGCGGCGCGCCGAAGCCTTGGTGCGCCGGCTGATCGAGCGCGGCGACGGCTTCGCGGCGCTGACGCGCGCCGAGGCGCTCAAGCTCTTGCAGCTGCGCAAGACGGTGCAGCGCCTGCGCGCCGGGGCGGCACCGCTCGCCGCCGAATTCCTCGGCGGCTTGCGCGGGCAGATCGAGCTCGCCTGCCATCTCCATCAGTTCGGCTGCACCGGCACGTCGCGTCTGGAATCGTTCTTGCGCGGCGCGCGCGTGCGCTTCGTCGAATTGAGCCTGCCGCCGCGCGAAGCCGTGGCCAACGATCCGCTCGATCTCGCCGGGTTCCGCGAGTTCCGCGCCGCGACCAAATGGGGCCATCTGAACGAGCGCGCCAGGCTGTCGCGCGACGCAAGGGTGGATCACGCCTATGCGATGGCGGTCGCGCGCGCCACGGGCGGCGATCCCAACGCCGGGGGCCTGGAAGGCGTGCCCGACATCGTGCGCCGCGTGTTCGAG
>JAMNXK010000456.1 GCA_023653245.1 Tagaea sp. | reverse complement strand
GGCGTGTCCTACACTGGTAGCGCCACCGACGTCGCGCGGCGCTTGGCCGAGCACAATTCCGGCAAGGGGGCGAAGTTCACCAAAGGCCGCGGGCCTTGGCGGGTGATCCACACCGAGACGTTCGAAGCGCGCGGGCCCGCCCAAGCGCGCGAGGCGGCGATCAAGAAGGACCGGAAGTTCAAGGCCGCGCTGAAGGCGCGCGCTACGAACGCTCGCGCGTCGCACTGAAGCGGATCGACTTCCAGCGCTCGGTCATGTGGTTCAACTCCCACGAATTGCGCGCGAGGAACACCGGCAGCTCGTCGCCATCGGTCAGGACCGATAGCGGGTTGGCGTCGGCGAATTGGCGCAAGGCCTTGGGATCGTCCGACGACATCCAGCGCACGAACTCGTAAGGCACGGGCTCGAAGGTCACGGGCGTCGAATACTCCGCCTTCAGGCGCGAGGCGAGCACGTCGAGCTGGAGTGCGCCGACCACGCCGACCAGCCATTCCGCGCCGATGGTCGGACGGAAGATCTGCGCCACGCCCTCCTCGGCCAGATCCTGCAACGCCTTGCGCATGTTCTTGGTGCGCAAGGGATCGATCAAGCGCACGCGGCGCAAAATCTCCGGCGCGAAATTCGGCAGGCCGGTGAAGCGGATCTCCTCGCCCTCCGACAGCGTGTCGCCGACGCGCAAGGCGCCGTGGCTCGGAATGCCGACGATGTCGCCGGGTAGCGCTTCTTCGGCCAGTGCGCGCTCCTGGGCGAAGAAGAAGATCGGGCTCGATGTCGGCACCGGCTTGCCGGTGCGCACCTGCTTCAATTTCATGCCGCGCTTGAACGTGCCCGAGCAGATGCGCACGAAGGCGACCCGGTCGCGATGGTTGGGGTCCATATTCGCCTGGACCTTGAACACGAAGCCGGTGACCGATTTTGCCGTGGGCTCGATGGGTGCCGGCACGGCCGGTTGCGGGCGCGGCGGCGGCGCCCAGGCGGCGAGGCACGACAGCAACTCGGCGACGCCGAAATCCATCAGCGCGCTGCCGAACACCACCGGCGTCAGGTGGCCCGCGCGATAGGAGTCGACGTCGAAAGCCGGATAGGCGCCCGAGGCGAGGGCCGCGTCGTTGCCGAATTCGCGGAACGCGATCTCGGAGACGGAGGCGGCGAGCTTGGGATCGTCGAGTCCGGCGCAGGCGAGTTTGCCGGCGCGCGCGGTCTTGGCCTCGCGGTCGAACAGCGTGGCCGTGTTGTCGCGGAAATCGTAGGTGCCGCCGAACAGACTTCCCATGCCGATGGGCCAGGACACGGGCGACACGTCGAGGGCGAGCGTCGAGCCGATCTCGTCGAGCAATTCGAGCGGATGGCGCCCCTCGCGGTCGATCTTGTTCACGAAGGTCAGGATCGGCACGTCGCGCAGGCGGCAGACCTCGAACAATTTCCGCGTCTGGCTTTCGATGCCCTTGGCGGCGTCGATCACCATGATCGCGGAATCCACCGCCGTCAGCGTGCGGTAGGTGTCTTCGCTGAAATCCTGGTGGCCGGGCGTGTCGAGCAGATTGTAGACGATGCCGTCGCGATCGAAGGTCATCACCGAGCTCGACACCGAAATGCCGCGCGCGCGCTCGATCTCCATCCAATCGGACTGCGTGCGCCGGCCTTTGCCGCGCGCGCTCACCTGCCCGGCCATATGGATGGCGCCGCCGAACAGCAGGAATTTCTCCGTCAGCGTCGTCTTGCCGGCGTCGGGGTGCGAGATGATCGCGAAGGTGCGGCGGGACCCGCCGCGCGCTTGAATCTCGGTCATGGCGATACGCTCAGCCGGCCTTGGCCAAATCGTCGAACGCCTTCAGCCGCGCGAGCACGCTCGGCATGTCCTTGAGCGGCACCATATTGGGCCCGTCGGACGGCGCCTTGTCCGGATCCTGATGGGTCTCCATGAACACGGCCGCCACACCGACGGCGATCGCCGCGCGCGCCAGCACGGGAACGAACTCGCGCTGACCGCCCGAGGACTCCCCGCGTCCGCCGGGCTGCTGGACCGAGTGCGTGGCGTCGAACACGACCGGGTACCCGCTCTCGGCCATGATCGGCACAGCGCGCATGTCGGAGACGAGCGTGTTGTAGCCGAACGACGCCCCGCGCTCGGTCTGGAGGATCTTGTCGTTGCCGGTGCTGGCGATCTTGGCGACGACGTTCTTCATGTCCCAGGGCGCCAAGAACTGCCCCTTCTTGACGTTGATCGCGCGGCCGGTTTCGCCCGCCGCCAGCAGCAGATCGGTCTGGCGGCACAAGAAGGCCGGGATCTGCAGCACATCGACCGCTTCGGCGACGGCCGCGCATTGATCGGCGGCGTGCACGTCGGTCAGCACCGGGCAGCCATACGTCTCGCGCACCTCGGCGAGGATCGGCAGGCTCTTTGCCATGCCCAGGCCGCGCTCGCCTTTGACCGAGGTGCGATTGGCCTTGTCGAAGCTGGTCTTGTAGATCAGCGGAATGCCGAGCTTGGCGGTGAGCTCGACCAGCGCGTGGGACATCTCCATGGCGTGCGCGCGGGATTCGAGCGCGCACGGGCCGGCGATCAGCGCGAAAGGCTTGTCGTTGCCGATCAGGACATTGCCGATCGCGACGTGTTTGGGATTGGTCGTCATGGGCCGGACTTAGCGCGGGCCGTGCCGCGCGTCAAACCGACCGCATGACCGTCGCCCCGGCCGAGCGAAAGCGAGAGCCGGGGTCTGTGGCCGCGTAAAGCGTCTCTTCATGCGCGAGACCCCGGATCGGCGCGCCGGCTCCGCCGCCGCTGGTCCGGGGTGACGAAAAATTCTCAAACCAACCGGCTCTGCACGAGCGCGGCCTTCACGAAGCTCGCGAACAGAGGATGCGGCTCGAAGGGTTTGGACTTGAGCTCGGGATGGAACTGCACGCCCACGAACCATGGGTGATCGGGGATTTCGACGATCTCGGGCAGTTGGCCGTCGGGCGACATGCCCGAGAAGCGCAAGCCGGCGCGTTCGAGCTGGGCCTTGTAGTTGATGTTGACCTCGTAGCGATGGCGATGGCGTTCCTTGATATGCCCGGTGCCGTAGATCTCGGCGACCTTGCTGCCTTTGGCGAGATCGCAATCGTAGGCGCCCAGGCGCATCGTGCCGCCCATATTGTCGCCCGACCCGCGCCGCTCGAGCGTGTTGCCGCGCACCCATTCGGTGAGCAGGCCGACCACCGGCTCGGGCGTCGGGCCGAATTCGGTCGTGTTGGCGCGCGCGATGCCCACGAGATTGCGCGCCGCCTCGATGCACGCCATCTGCATGCCGAAGCAAATGCCGAAATACGGCACCTTCTTTTCGCGCGCGTAGCGCACCGCGCGGATCTTGCCCTCCGCCCCGCGCTCGCC
>JAMNXK010000455.1 GCA_023653245.1 Tagaea sp. | reverse complement strand
GCTGCCGGGTGCGTCGTCGATTCCGGCGGCGGATTCCGCCCATCCGCGCATGGCCGCCGCGTGCGGCAGGCGCATCGTCGAGATGGTGTGGGAAGATCTGAAGCCGCGCGACATCATGACCACCGAAGCTTTCGAGAACGCGGTGCTGTGCGTGCTGGCACTCGCGGGCTCGACCAACTCGGTCATCCATCTGATCGCGATGGCGGGCCGCTCGGGCGCCAAGCTCGATCTCGACCGGTTCGACGCGCTGTCGCGCAAAGTGCCGATGCTCGGCAATATCCGACCGTCGGGGAAATACCTGATGGAGGATTTCTTCTACGCCGGCGGCCTGCCCGGCCTGCTCGAACGCATCCGCGACGTGCTGAACGCCGGCTGCGTGACGGTGACCGGCAAGTCGATCGGGGAGAACATCGCGGGCGCCCTGGTCCACGACGACGACGTGATCCGCAAGCGCGACAATCCCGTCGCGGGCGAGGGCGGGCTGGCGGTGTTGCGCGGCAATCTCTGCCCCGACGGCGCGGTCATCAAGCCGCCGGCGGCCGAGCCGCATCTGCTGGTCCATCGCGGGCCGGCTTGCGTGTTCGAGAATTACGACGATATGGCCAAGCGCATGGACGATCCGGCGCTGCACGTGACCAAGGATTCGGTGCTGGTCTTGCGCTCGGCCGGGCCGCTCGGGGCGCCGGGCATGCCCGAATGGGGCCAGCTGCCGATCCCCAAGAAACTGCTGCAGGAAGGCGTGCGCGACATGGTGCGCATCTCCGACGCGCGCATGTCGGGGACCAGCTACGGCGCGTGCGTGTTGCACGTGGCGCCGGAATCCGCTCTGGGCGGGCCGCTCGCACTGGTGCGCGACGGCGACATGATCGCGCTGGACGTGCCCAAGCGGACGCTCACGCTGGAGATTTCCGACGCCGAAATGGCCAAGCGCAAAGCCGCGTGGAAAGCGCCCGAACCGCATTATCCGCGCGGTTTTGGGTATATCCATTTGAAGCACGTGACCCAGGCCAACGAAGGCTGCGATTTCGACTTCCTGCGCGGCACCGCCCCCATCCCCGAGCCCGAAATCCACTAGAGGGACGGGGCCCGGGCGTGCTCTAATCGCTTTCAGAGAGCCCTCGAGGGCTCCCGGGAAAAGGGAGAGAACGCATGATCCGTCGGTTTTTGCCGGCCGTGTTCGGTTTTGCCATTCTGGCCGCCGTCGCGCCGCCGCCCGCTTACGCGCAAGGTGCGAACAACTATCGCCTGATGACCGGCCCGCAAGGCGGGGTGTGGGTGCCGCTGGGCGGTGCCCTCAAGAACATCTGGGAGAAGGCGATCCCGGGTCTCTCCGTCCAGACGCTGCCGGGGGCGGGTATCGCCAATGTGCGCGGCGTGGACGAAGACCGCGCCGAAGTGGGCTTCGGCAATTCGATCTCGACGGTCGATGGGGTGAACGGGGCCGAGCCCTTCCCGCGCAAGACCGCGAATGTGTGCCAGCTCGCCTCGCTCTATCCGCAGTATTTCCAGATCGTGGCCAACGAGGATTCGGGCATCAATTCGGTGCGCGACCTGCGTGGCAAGGCGATCGCCGTGCAGACGCGCGGCAATACGGCCGAGATCGTGACGCAGCACATCCTGCGCGCCAATGGCCTGTCGTATTCGGACATGCGGGTCAATTTCCTGCCGTCCTACAACGACGCGGTGTCGCTGCTGAAGGACGGCCACGCCCAGGCCTTCACGCTCGGCACCACGATCCCGGCCTCCTCGGTGATGGACCTCGCGACCTCGCGGCGCATCCGCGTGCTCGATCTCGCGCAATCGGTCGATGCGATGAAGCGCATCAACTCGGGCTATATCTCGGTGCCGCTGCCCGCCAACACCTATCCCAACCAGCCCGCCGCCGTGACCAAGATCGGTTACGCCGCGCATCTGGTCGTCTCGTGCAAACTCCCCGACGACCGCGTGCACGCGATGCTCAAGGCGATCCACGACAACATGCGCGATCTGGTCGCGGTCAACCGTGCGATGGACGGCATCACGCCGCGTGCGATGGCCGAGGATATCGGCGTGCCCTTCCATCCGGGCGCGCGGCGCTTCTATCGCGAGCTGGGCGTGAACATGTGAGCGGCGGGGCCGGCGGCGCGACCGCCGCCGGCCTTGTTCTTCGGGGGCGGGGACTTCCAATTCGATGGGCTATTCGCGCGCGATCGCTTGGCTGATCGGCGGCCTCGGCGCCGCCATGTCGCTCTGGCACATGTGGATCATCGCCGTCGGGCCGCCGGAGGCGCTGTTCTTCCGCGGCGGACATCTGCTGTTCGCGATGGTGCTCGTCTATCTGATCTATCCCTGGCGCGGGGAAGGCAAGGGCGATCCGGGGATCGTCGACTGGCTGTGCTTGATCGGTTCGGCCGTCGCGATCGGCTATCTGTTCTGGAACTACCAATACCTCATCAACCGCATTCCCTACATCGACGATCCGACGCCGGTCGATCAGCTGATGGCGGCGTTGTGCATCGTGCTGGTGCTCGACGCCACGCGGCGGGTGATCGGCTGGGCGCTGCCGATCACCGCGCTCGTGTTCCTCGTCTACGCGCTGTTCTTCACCAACATCACGCTGATGGCGACGCTCGACCAGATCTACCTCACGACCGAAGGAATCTTCGGCTCGACTTTGGGCGTGTCGGCGGCCTTCGTGCTGGTCTTCGTGCTGTTCGGCTCGTTCATGGAACGCTCGGGCACGGGCCAGCTGTTCATGGATTTCGCCCTGGCGCTGACCGGCAAGCAGGCCGGCGGGCCGGGCAAGGTGGCGGTCGTCTCCTCGTCGCTGTTCGGCACGATCTCGGGCTCGGCCGTGGCCAACGTGATGGTCGACGGGCCGATCACGATTCCGCTGATGAAGCGCACGGGCTTCACCAAGCATTTCGCGGCGGGCGTGGAATCGGTCGCCTCGACCGGCGGGCAGATCATGCCGCCGATCATGGGCGCGGCGGCGTTCGTGATGGCCGAGTATCTCGCCGTCTCCTATTTGCAGGTCACGCTGTGGGCGCTGATCCCGTCGCTGCTCTACTACATCGCCTGTTTCGGCGCGGTGCATTTCGAGGCCAAGCGCCATGGCCTGCGCGGCGTGCCCGCCGACGAGTGCCCCAGACTCGGCCAAGTCTTGCGGACGCGCGGGCATCTGTTCATCCCGGTCGCCATCGTGCTGGGCGGGATGATCGCGGGCTACTCCGCACCCTTGGCCGCGCTGGCGGGCACGCTCGCCTGCCTGCCGGTGGCGATGCTGCGCGCCAACACCCGCCAAGGGATCACGCTTGGGACCGTGCTCGACGCGTTGATCGACGGTGCGAAGAACGCGCTCGCCGTGGCGATGGCGTGCGCGTGCGCGGGCATCGT
>JAMNXK010000454.1 GCA_023653245.1 Tagaea sp. | reverse complement strand
CGCGCGCCGACCGCGTCGGCCTCGTGGCTGACGTTCTGGATTTTCGCGGAGACTTCGCGCGAGGCTTCGGCGGTCTGCGCGACGTTGCGCGCGATCTCTTGCGTGGCGGAGCCTTGCTCCTCCATCGCCGCGGCGATGGCGCCGGCCACTTCGTCGACCTCGCGGATGCGCGCGCCGATCTCGCCCACCGCGCGCACGGCCGCGTCGGTCGCCGCGCGGATCTCGCCGACCTGGCGGTCGATATCCTCGGTCGAGCGGCCGGTCTGGGTGGCGAGATTCTTCACTTCCGAGGCGACGACCGCGAAGCCCTTGCCGGCGTCGCCCGCGCGCGCGGCCTCGATCGTGGCGTTGAGTGCGAGCAGGTTGGTCTGGCCGGCGATCTCGCCGATCAGCTTGGTGACTTCGGAGATTTTGGCCACCGCGTCGGAGAGCGAGCGGATCGTGGCTTGCGCCTTCTCGCCCGCGTCGACGGCCGTCTTGGTGACGCTGGAGGCTCGCGCGACCTGTCCGGAAATCTCGCGGATCGAGGCGGAGAGCTCCTCGGCCGCCGACGATACGGTCTGCACGTTGACCAGCGCCTCTTCGGAGGCCGCGGCGACGCTTTGCGAGTCGCGCGAGACGTCTTCGGCGAGCTTGGTCATGCCGAGTGCGGCCGCGTCGACCTGCTTGCTGGTGGCGGCGATCGAGTTGACCGCGGTCGTGGTTTCGCGCTCGACCGTCTCGGCCATGTCGAGCAGGGCCTTGCGCTTGGCGACCTCGGCCGCTTCTTGGGAGGCGACCTGCTCGGCCTTGAGCCGGTCGGTCTCCCGCGCGTTGTCCTTGAACACCTGCATGGCCGCGGCCATGCGGCCGAGTTCGTCCTTCCGGCCGGTCCCGGGCACGTCCACGGCCAAATCGCCGCCGGCGAGCCGGTTCATCGCGCCGGTCAGTGCGTCGAGCGGGCGCACGGCGAGCGCGCCGACGATCAGGCCCGCGACCGCCAGCAGCAGCAGCGACGCGACGGTGACGTAGAGCATCGCGTCGGCGATCCGATCGACGCTGCGGAAGACCTCGGCCGTGTCCGCCGAGATGAGCACCGCCCAGCCGAGGCCCGGATAGTCGTAGGCGCCGATCGACGCCGCGTAGCCCGTCGCTTCGTCGTGGCCGGACAGGGGATGCCGGCCGACGATCGCGCCGTGCTTCTTGGCCAGAGCCTCGCGCGCGGCGGCGAAGCCGCGCTCGGCCAGATTGGTCCGCCCGACCAGCTGGGGATCGCGCTTGTACTCGGTTCCGCCCGTGGCCTCGGGATTGTGATCGACGATCACCAGCCCGCGCGAATCCAAGATGGTCGTGCGCGTGCTCTTCCAGCCGTCGTCGGCCAGACGGCTGGAGTTGGCGACGGCGATCTGCTCGACCAGCTCCAGGCCGGCGAAGTTGACCCACACGGCCACCACGCCGCCCGCGTCGTCCTTCAGCGGGGCGGCGAAGGGGATCACCCAGCCTTCGTCGCGATGCACGCGCGCGACGTTCGGCTCGCGCTGCGCGGATTCCACGACCGTGCCCGTGAAGCCGTTCGTGCCTTGCAGGAATTCGCCGCGCACCGCCTTGCCCAGCCAGCCCGCTTGCGCGAAAGACACGTCGTAAAGGAAGCGCGTGTCGAGGGGCTTGCCGGTGGGATCCTTGGCGTTGACCGCGAGCACGCGGCCTTGCGGATCGACCAGCATCATCAGCTTGTAGATGCCGTAGGCGGCCATGTAGCCGTCCATAACGGATTGGAGCTGCGTCGCCTCGCCCGGGCGGCGCCACTGGTCGCGATCGTCGAGCACGGCGTTGAGCAAGAACGCCTGCACGTCGCCGTAGCGCTCGAACAGGTTGCGATCGACGATGTCGTTGACCGATTGGGCCGCGTCCGACAGCCGGTCGAGCGCCACTTTTTCGAGCGCGCCGCGCTGGGCCTGGAAAATCGCGCCGGTCACGGCGACCGGCAGAAGGCCGAACAGCAGCAGCAGCGCCACGAGCTTGACGCGAATTCCGTTGAGCTTCGACATGTCTGTTCCCAGGGTGAGTTTTTCCCGCGCATTTCACTGCGGCGGGGCGCGCCGATCAAGTCCCGATCGCGCGCCCCGGGCGGGAAATCGGATTCAATGGATGCGCTTGAGCGGCCGGCGGCGGAACGCCGCGCCGTACATATTGCGCACCGGCGGCGCGGGGGTTTGGATTTCGTCGGCCGGGCGGCGGGCGGGCGGCTCGGGGACCAGCGGCGTGGCCGCTTCGCCCCGGCGCCACGCGTCGACGCGCTCTTCGGCCGCCGTCTGGTCGAGCGCGTCCCAGTAGCCCAGCGCGTCGAACAGCACGCCCGGATCGACCGGTGCCGAATCCGCGGCCGTGAGCGCGTTCAAGCCCATCAGGATTTCGGTGAACACGCCCTTGTCGACCTGCGCGCCCTTGCAGGCGAGCGCGAAAGCGCGCCCGCCTTGCTCGTGCAGGATGCGCCGCGCGAGCGCGATCGACACGCCCATGAACTTGGCGAACAGGCTCTCGAACAGCGTGCGCTCGCCCGCGCGCACCAGCGGCAGAAGCGTGGCGAGATCGGCCAGATCGCCGCGGTCGAGCGCGAAACGGATGCGCTGGATCGTGCCGTTGAGCGCCACCGCGCGCGCGTGGTCGGCCACGACGTCGGCCAGCGCCGCCTCGATCGCGCGGTCGAGCAAGCTGGGCTCGACGTCGAAGTTTTCGACGATGTAACGGCGCAAGGCTTCGGACACCCAGGCGTACATGCGCCCGGCCAGACGCGGATCGAGATCCTCGCGGCGCAGGATGAGCTCTTGCAGATCGGCGTCGGACTCGGAGGTCTCGACCAGCGTTTCGAACGTGTCGTAGCCGATCGCCGCACCCCTGTTCTCGAGCACGGCGCGCGCGACTTCCGCTTCGCCCGGGCGAACCAGCGCGTCGGAAAGCGGTTCGGACAGGCGCTGGCGGCGTGCGACCGCGAGGCGATGTTGCATGGTGCGCGTGCGCACGACGTTCAGAAGCTCCGTATCGTCCAGAACCTCGGACTTGAGCAGCACGGGCCATGCGACCTCGATCCGGTCGTTGGCGAGCTGTACGATCAATTTGCGCGGTGCGATGTCTTCGCTCGCCAGGCGTTCGGCCAGCGCGCGACGGATCGGCATTTCAAGATCGTGGAGCAGGCGCTGGAGAATATCCTCGGCCAGATCGCGCTCGCGCGCGGACATGGCGCCGAACTCGGTCCCCAGCATCATGTCGCCCATGCGCGCGGCCAAGCTCGCGCGCGATTCCGGACGCTTGTCCTGCGCGAGCAGCAAGAGGCCTTGGAGTTGTTCGTGTTCCTGGCCGGGCATGGTGGAATTCGGTCCCCTTCTCCCGGCCGCGCCGTT
>JAMNXK010000453.1 GCA_023653245.1 Tagaea sp. | reverse complement strand
GCTCGAAGACGCGGGCGTGGCCGTGCTGTCGGGCACCGCGTTCGGCGCCCATGGCGAAGGCTATCTGCGGTTTTCCTACGCCAATTCGACGGAGAATATCCGCGAAGCGATGAAACGCATCCGCGCGACTTTGGCCAAAAACTCGATCCGGGCCGCTCAATGATCGGGCTGTTTGCCGAAAAAATGGGCGAATTCGCGCCGCTTTCGGCGGCAGAGACGCCCGAATCCGCGACTCTCCGCCCCCCTCGATCCCGCCGCCTTGGCATGCGCCGTGCTTTGATGGGCCACTTTCCGGGTGGCCGCCCGGCGATCCTCGTCGCACCGAAACTCCGCGTGAACCTCCCATGAAAAAGATCGAAGCGATCATCAAGCCCTTCAAGCTCGACGAGGTGAAGGACGCGCTCAACGAGGTGGGCCTCAAGGGCATCACGGTGGTCGAAGCCAAGGGCTTCGGCCGGCAGAAAGGCCATACCGAGCTCTATCGGGGTGCGGAATACGTCGTCGATTTCCTGCCCAAGGTGAAGCTCGAAGTCGTGCTCGAGGACAATCTGGTCGAGCGCGCGATCGAGGCGATCCAGCGCGCGGCCCACACGGGCCGCATCGGCGACGGCAAGATCTTCGTTTCGACGATCGAAGAGGTCGTGCGCATCCGCACCGGCGAACGGGGCGCGGACGCGGTCTAACCCAACCTTTCAACCCGCCCGGCCGCTCCCTGCCGGGCCCAACACAGGAAAAAGCTATGTCGGATCCCAAGACCGTCCTGAAAAAGATCAAGGACAACGGCTGCAAATACGTCGACCTGCGCTTCACCGATCCGCGCGGCAAGTTGCAGCACCTCGCCCACGCGGTCGAGACGATCACCGAGGAGACGTTCGAGGAAGGCATCATGTTCGACGGCTCGTCGATCGCCGGCTGGAAGGCGATCAACGAATCCGACATGACGCTGATCCCCGATCCGACCACGGCGGTGATGGATCCGTTCGCCGCCCAGCCCTCGATGACGATCATGTGCGACGTCTACGAGCCGGGTACGGGCCAGCCCTACAACCGCGATCCGCGCGGCATCGCCAAGAAGGCCGAAGCCTACGTCAAGGAAACCGGCATCGGCGACACGGCGTTCTTCGGGCCCGAGATCGAGTTCTTCGTGTTCGACGACGTGCGCTTCAAGGTGTCGATGAACAAGACCTCGGTCGAGATCGACAGCGAAGAAGGCCCCTACGTCACCGACAAGAAGTACCCCGACGGCAATCTCGGCCATCGTCCGCCGATCAAGGGCGGCTATTTCCCCGTCCCGCCGGTCGATCAAGGTGCGGATCTGCGCGCCGAGATGCTCACGGTCATGAAGGACATGGGCCTCGACATCGAGAAGCATCACCACGAGGTGGCGCCCTCGCAGCACGAGCTCGGCAACAAGTTCTCGACCATGGTGAAGGCCGCCGACGGCTGCCAGATCTACAAGTATGTGGTCCACAACGTCGCCGCCCAGTACGGCAAGACCGCCACGTTCATGCCCAAGCCCATCAAGGGCGACAACGGCTCGGGCATGCACGTCCACCAGTCGATCTGGAAGAAGGGCAAGCCGCTCTTCGCCGGCAACGGCTACGCGGACCTGTCGGAGACGGCGCTGTTCTACATCGGCGGCATCATCAAGCACGCCAAGGCGATCAACGCCTTCACCAACGCCTCGACCAACTCCTACAAGCGCCTGATCCCGGGCTTCGAAGCGCCGGTGCTGCTCGCCTACTCGGCGCGCAACCGCTCGGCGTCGTGCCGCATTCCCTTCGGCATGGGCCCCAAGGCCAAGCGCGTGGAAGTGCGCTTCCCCGACCCGACCGCCAACCCCTATCTCGGCTTCGCCGCGATGCTGATGGCCGGTCTCGACGGGATCAAGAACAAGATCCATCCGGGCGAGGCGATGGACAAGAACCTCTATGACCTGCCGCCCGCGGAACTCAAGAAGGTCCCGACGGTGTGCGGCTCGTTGCGCGAGGCGCTGCAGAACCTCGACAAGAACCGCGGGTTCCTGAAGGCCGGCGGCGTGTTCACCGACGACTTCATCGACAGCTACATGGAACTGAAGTGGGAAGAGGTGTACGCCTTCGAGCACACCCCGCACCCGATCGAGTTCCAGATGTACTACTCGGTCTGAGACCCTTTCTTTAGGTCTCTCACGCGAACGGCCCCGGGGCGACCCGGGGCCGTTTTCGTTGGGCAGCTACTTCGCCCGCAACGCGCCGAGCGCCGTTTCGACGGGCAGGATCGCCGTGCGTGCCTCCAGGGGCGACACGAGGAATCCGTTGCGCAGATAGAACGCCAAGGCCGCGTCGTCGATGGCGTGGACGATCAGGCAGCGCACGCCGATTTCCTCGGCCGCCGCGATCGTGCGCGCGACCGCTTCGCGCAACATCGCGCGCCCGATCCCGCGCCCTTCGAACTCCCGGTCCGTGGCCAGGCGCCCCAGAACGATGACCGGGATCGTGTCCGGCGTGCCGCGTTGCAGGCGCTTGGGCAACGCCGCCCGCGCGACGCCGCCCGAGGCCAGCGTGTAGTAGCCGACGACGCGCATGCCCTGTGCGACGACATAAGTGCGCGAAGTTCGCCCCTCGTTGGCCAGCGCGCGGCGCTTGAGCCAGTCGTTGAGCTTTTCGTTGGACGAATCGAACGCGTCGAGTTCGTGCGCCGCCGTCAACGGGGCGGGCGGACTTAGCGTGCCGGCCACGGGGCTTTGGCGCGCATCAGATCGACCAATCGCGCGTCGGGTGCCGGCGGGGCGTTCAGCAAACCGAGGAAGGCCTTGTAGCGCTTCGCGTCGAGTTCGAAAAAGCGCTGGTCGAGTAGCACGTCCTCCGCCTGCCGGCGGACGGCCTCCAGGATGAAATCGGTGCGGGTTTTGTCCTGCAAGGCGGCGGCGCGATCGACGAGCGCGCGCCACGCTTGCGGCGCGCGCAAATTGACGACCGTGTCGCGTCGGCGGGCGGAGAGCGGGGCTTTCATGGGCGCGTTCCGTCGGTACGAGTTCCCTGTATGGCCAATGTATATACGTTGGCGGGACCGCGATCAAGGACGGCGCCCACCTTGCGCGCGCGCTCCCGCCGCGCCAGACTGGCGCCAACGACATCGGGGGAAACGGTCATGGCTTCGATCTTCACGGTCGCGCACCGCGCGGCTTACGAACGCGACGGCTACGTCATCGTGCGCGGGCTTTTCGACGCGGCGGAGACCGGGCTGCTGCGCGCGGCCATCGAGGGCGACCCGCAGATCGCCGCGCATTTCTACGACCGCAAGGACGCCGAAGGCAAAGCCACCAAGATGGCGCTGTGGAACCATCCGGGCGACAGCGTCTACGGCCTCGCGGCGCGCGCGCATCGCGTGGTCGAT
>JAMNXK010000452.1 GCA_023653245.1 Tagaea sp. | reverse complement strand
TTGGCGTCGCGGACGCTCCAAGCCTTGGATGTCTTGCGGGATTTGGCCATTGTAGTCACAGAGACTACATTGAGGTCGGCGGCGGGTCTAGACCATCCTTGACGCGGCCGGGGCCTGGGGTCCAAATCGGTCCGGCCGTGGCGCTTCGCCCTGTGGAATACGGGGATAAGTCCGTGTGCCGCTTGAGGAATTCGGGCTCGCGTCGATGGCATTTCCCCCCGCCTTTTTGGAAGAGTTGCGCGCGCGGCTGACGCTGTCGAGCCTGGTCGGCCGGCGCGTCAAGATGACCAAAGCGGGGCGCGAATACAAAGCCTGCTGCCCGTTCCACAACGAGAAAACGCCTTCCTTCTACGTCAACGACGACAAGCAATTCTTCCACTGTTTCGGTTGCGGCGCGCATGGCGACGCGATCGGCTTCACGATGCGCGCGGACCATCTGTCGTTTCCCGAAGCGGTCGAGAAGCTGGCGGGCGAGGCGGGGCTGGACGTGCCGCGCCTCGGGCCCGCCGAACGCGAAAAAGCCGAGCGCGCGAAGTCGCTGGGTCAAGCGGTCGAGGCGGCCTGCGTGTGGTTCCAAGCCAAGCTGCGCGCGCCGGAAGGCCGCGCCGCGCTGGCGTATCTGCGCGATCGCGGCCTCGCCGACGACACGATCGAGCGTTTCCGCTTGGGCTTCGCCCCCGATGGCTGGCGCAATTTGGCACCCGCGCTGAAGGCGCAAGGCTTCGAGGAGCCGATGTTGATCGAAGCCGGGCTGATCGGCAAAGCCGAGGGCCGGCCCGAGCCGTTCGACTTCTTCCGCAACCGCGTGATCTTCCCGATCACCGATCGGCGCGGGCGCGTCATCGCCTTCGGCGGCCGGGTGATGGACGATTCCAAACCCAAATATCTGAACAGCCGCGACACGCCTTTGTTCCACAAGCGCGGCAATCTCTACGCGCTCGACAAGGCGCGGCTGGGCGTGGGCGAGCGCAACGCGCGCGCTTTGGTGGCCGAAGGCTATATGGACGTGATCGCGCTCCATCAGGCGGGGTTCGAGGGCGCGGTCGCCCCGCTCGGCACGGCGCTGACCGAAGAACAGCTTGAAGCCTTGTGGCGCATCCATGCCGAGCCCGTGATGTGCCTGGATGGCGACGCCG
Organism: Tagaea sp.; assembly: GCA_023653245.1. The sequence goes on along the minus strand of JAMNXK010000452.1, from coordinate 2,243 downwards.
CCGGCCAGCGCGCGGCGCTCAAAGCCGCCGAGACGGCGCTGCCGCTGTTGAAGCCCGGCCGCGCGCTGCGCTTCGCGGCCTTGCCGATCGAGGACGATCCGGACTCGCTGATCAAGCGCGACGGGCCCGGCGCGTTCGCCGCGTTGTTGGATCGCACCAAGGGCATCGCCGACGTCGTGTGGGAGTCCGAGCTCGCCAAGGGCCCGGTCGATACGCCCGATCGGCGCGCGAGCCTGGAAGCCGCTTTGCGCGAGCGCATCGCGCGCATCGCCGACAAGACGGTGCAAAAGGCCTATGAGGACGAATGGATCTGGCGCCGCCTGCGCCGCCTGGGCCGGCCCGAGCCGGTCGGGCCCCGTCTGGCCTATGCCCGCCGGCCCGACGGCAAACCCGGCAAGTGGCGGGACGACCGGCCGCGCGAGACCGGGCTCAAATCGACGCTCGATCCCGAGCTGATCCCCCGGCGCGCCCAGCGCCTGTTGTCCACGGCGGCCGTCTTCCATCCGGAACTGCTCGAAGAATTCGCCGAAGCCTTTGCGGAGGCGGGGTTTTCGGACCCCTTGGCGATCCGGGTCCGGGCCGCATTGCTGGATTGCGCGCACGAGGCCGCCGCGACCGAGACTCCGCTTGACAGGGCGGGCGTCCTTGCCCACTTATCCGGCATGGGTTTGACCGCCGAAGCCGACTTGCTGACGCGGCCAAGCTCTTACGAACACGGGGCTTTTGCCGGTCCGGCGGCGTCGCAAGACGAAGCGCGGGCGGGCTTTGGCTCCGTGTTGTCGTTGTTGGCGCGGCCGCGGATCGAAGAAGAGCTCCGCGCGGCCGCGCGCGCCATCGCCGACGCCCCCGAGCCCGAGTTGCTCGCGCGGGTCGAAGCGCTGACCGCGCTGTTGCGCCAGCTGCCCGCGCAAGCGGGCGACGACGACGAGATTCCGGGAACCGGCGGCCCTTCCGCCGGCGCGTGAAGCAGCGCGAAGCCGAGATCATATTCGCGGGCCTGTCGCCCGCTCCGAGGTTCGAAACGATGACGTCCAAGGTCAAGCCCGTCCCCGCCGCCGCCCCCCCGCGCGACGAGGCCCCCGACGCGCCGCTCCTGGACGTCACCGCCGTCGCCGTCAAAAAGATGATCGCCCGCGGGCGCGAGCGCGGCTACGTCACCTACGACGAGATCAACGCCGTCCTGCCGCCCGACCAGGTCTCCTCCGAGCAGATCGAGGACACGCTGTCGATGCTCTCCGAGCAGGGCGTCAACGTGGTCGAGAACGACGAAGGCGACGACGAGGCCGCCGGCGAGACGCAAGCCGCCGCCGACGGCGAAGCGAGCGAGCCCGCCGCCGACGCCGTTCCGGCCAATCAGCGCGCCCCCGTGCCCGCCAAGGTCGGCGGCGAGGAAAAGGAAGAAGAAGAGGAAGAAGCGCCCGCGCGCGGCAATATCGACGCCGATTCGATCGGCCGCACCGACGATCCGGTGCGCATGTATCTGCGCGAGATGGGCTCGATCGAGCTGTTGAGCCGCGAAGGCGAAATCGCCATCGCCAAGCGCATCGAAGCCGGCCGCGAGAAGATGATCTCCGCGCTGTGCGAATCGCCGCTGACCATGCGCGCGGTCGTGCATTGGCGCGACGCGCTGATGGACGGCAAGATGCTGCTGCGCGACGTGATCGATCTGGACGCGACCAATGGCGGCGGACCGGGCGGCTCGGGCGTGCCCGCGGCGCCGGCCTTGGCCGCCGCCCCGCCGCCCGCCGACGACGCCGAGCCCGCCGAAGCGGCCGAAGGCGCCGAGGCGCCCGAAGGCGGCGACGCGCAGAACGCAAACGACGGGGAGGAGAACGTCTCGCTCTCCGCCCTCGAGCAGCAATTGAAGCCCGCCGTGCTCGAAAAGCTCGAGACGCTGGCCGGCGTCTACAAGCGCCAGTTCCGCATGCAGGAAAAGCGCATGGAGGCGCTGCATTCGGGCAAGGCGTTCAGCCCCGTTTCCGAGAAGCACTACCAGAAGCTCAAGTCCGAGCTCATCGGCATGATGGGCGAGGTGCATCTCAACAATATCCGGATCGAGCAGCTGATGAACCAGCTCTACGATCTGAACCGCCGTCTCGTGCAGGCCGAAGGCCGCATGCTGCGCTACGCCGAGGAATGCGGCGTCAAGCGCGACGAATTCCTGTCCAAGTATCAGGGCAAGGAAATCGATCCGCGCTGGTACGGGCGCGTCAGCCGCCTGACCGGCAAGGGCTGGAAGAAAT
>JAMNXK010000451.1 GCA_023653245.1 Tagaea sp. | reverse complement strand
GGCAAGCCCTTGCAGGTCCGCGATCCAGTTCTGGAGATGGCGTATGGGCAGCCGACTGCGGATTGGCACATTGAAGCGTTGTCGAACGGGTGGTTTCGTCGTTCCAAGCTTGCGTCCCAGAGTGATGAGGGCGAGCGAGATCGGTTCGTTTCGGAAGTCCAAATAGGCCTCAACGACATCGTCTCGACGTTTCCCGACGGGACGCATCGCTGGCACAGCGTGCGCAGCAGCGGTTCTCCGTGGCACTTCAACATGTTCGTCGATTGCGCGTGCCGGCTCGCCGCCGACATGCCGCAGGCGACGCGCGACTGGCTGCTGTGCCCGAAACCTCGGCGCGATTGACCCCCCGGCTGCCGGACGGATGGAGGGATGGAATGGCCGGAGCGTTTGGCTTGAAGCGAAGCTTGGCGGCCTTGGTGCTCGGACTGGGGCTTGCCGCCGGGGTCTCGGCGCAGCACCCGATTTTCGGGCCCACCTACCCGGCGCCGGACCCGCGCGGCGCGGCCGAGCACAGCCCGCAACCGAGCGCCACGCCGCGCCAGTTCGAGTTTTTCGGAGACTGCGTCTGCAACCTCTTCGGGACGGCGCCGCAAGGCCTGTTCCGCCGTCCTTAGCGGCGCGGCTGCGTTCGGCGCCGGCGGCGTCGGCATCGCGCTCATGCGCGCCGCCGTTCGCCGTCGATCGCGCGCGGCGGATCGACCTTGGCGAACAGGCGGTCGAGCCGCGCGTCGCGCGCCGCCCAGTCGATGTTGGGCAGCAGGGCGGCCGCCTCGCGCCGCGCCAGCGCGCGCAACGCCAGCCGGTCGAAGCTTTCGTCCGCCACTTCGCCCAAAGCGCGCCGGTCGACGAGCAGACCGGGGATCGGCGACGTCCGGCCCGGCAGCATCTCGTGCAGATGACAGGCGAGTTCGAGCTGGCCCGCGAGCCCGCGCAAGACCGGCCCGGCGATCGGTGCCGCGGCGCGCACCACCCGCGCCACGCGCTTGGCGAGGCTGGTGCGCCGGCGCATCTCGGCGCGCGCCAGCGCCGCGGCACCGAACCCGAGCAACAACGTGGCGCGCGCCAGCGCCAGCGCACGCGCTTCCGCCTGCCGGTCGGCATACGGCAAGGCCCGGCCGAAGACGCCGTCGAGATCGGGGATCGCCACGTTCCCGTCGGGCAAGCGGATCTCGCCCACGCCGCCCAGCCGGGCGGCGTCGGCCAGATCGACGCGCAAGAGCCGGTCGTCGGCCGGACGCAACCCCAGAGGCCCGAGCACGAACCCGCCGCGCGGATCGATCGCGATGGGCCCGATACTCCCCGGCCGGATCGCTTCGAGCGCGACGGGCAAGAGGCCGCCGAAGAACGGATGAAGCGGCGGTCTGGACGATTTGTGCGCGAGCGGCATGGACGGCTCCCTGGGTTCGAGCCCCGCGCGCGAGGGCGCGCGAGGCGAGCGACGTCAGCACGCAAAACTGGCGGTAATTTGGCTTTGGGATACTTCTATTGCCGGACGACCCGCTTTTTCGTACCTTTTATGTTCCAGCCTGGACCCGCAGAGATGCCGCCGCCGCCGTCGCACGACGGCGGTGTTCGCACAGTCCCGGGCCCCGCTTGCGCGATCGGACGGCAACCCCCACGCGCCAAGTTCGCGCCTGTCGATTGCTGACGGTACGAATATAGAACAGAATTTTCGGCAAGCAACAAGTTTTTTGGAAAACTAGTCTATTATTGCAAGTTGCGCGTGCGGCGGCGGCGCGCCGTCACTCCGGCTTGCCGGACACGTCGATGGCGCGCGTGCGCGCGGGTGCCGCCCCGGCGGCGGCCTTGATTTCGATGCGCCGCGCCTTGGGTTCGGGCTGCGGGCGGGCGAGATCGATATGCAACAAGCCGTTGTCCATCGCGGCACCCAGCACTTCGATGCCGTCGGCGAGGACGAAGCTGCGCTGGAACTGACGCGCCGCGATGCCGCGATGGATGTAGACGCGGCCCTCGTCCTCGGATTGCTTGCCGCGCACGACCAGTTGATTGCCCTCCACGCCGATCGCCAAATCCTCGAGCGCGAAGCCCGCCACGGCCAGCGTGATGCGCAAGCCGTTCTCGCCGGTCTGCTCGATGTTGTAGGGCGGGTAGCCTTCGGCGCCGTGCTTGGCGATGCGGTCGAGCGTGCGCTCGAATTCGTCGAAACCGAGCAGCAACGGATTGTTGAACAGCGACAGACGCGACATGGCGCTAGGCCCTTTCCCGGCGCGTCCCCTGGTCCGGGCGGCGCGCCCTTGGCCGCGCGCGTGCGGCCGGTCGATTCCCGCGGGCCCCGCAGGGGCGCCCGCCGCCGGGAAATATGGCGAAGCGGCGCGCGGCCATCAAGCCCCGCGCTTGCGCGGCTTGGCGTCCCCCGGCGCCGGGCCCGCGTCGCGCGCGGCGGCGTTGAGCAATTGGCTGGCCACGCGCGCGTTGCGCACGTTGCGCGCGTTGCGGATCAGCGAGGCGCGCGCGGGATCGATCGTGCCGCCCGCGCGCAGCTTGCGGATTTCCTCGGCCGCCGAGCCGGCCGCTTCGATGGGCGCGCCGTTGGCCATCGCCGCCAATTGCCGCGCCGCCCCTTCGAGATTGAGGACCATCGTTTCCAACTCCTCGCGATGGCCGCGCGCCAGATCGTCGCGCAACAATGTATGCCGGAACCCCGCGGCACGGTCGCGGAAGCGTTTGGCCTTGGCGAGAAGTTGTTCGGACTTGGGGTCGGGTTTGGGCATCGAAACATCCGCGATTTTGCGTCGGGCGACCGCAAATTTTACCCTATTGTGCTACAGAGTCCGTAAGATGCTGAAGAATGCGATTCTGCTGACGATCTCGACGCTGCTCGCCTGCCTGACGGTGGAGGCCGGGCTGCGCCTGATCGGCTATACGCCTTTGGTCCTGTCGAAGTCCACCGATCACCGCTGGTCGCAACCGGACGCGGCCCTCGGCTGGACCAATCGCGCCGGGCGCTTCGCGTCGAGCGAGGCCGGCAACGCGGAAATGAATTTCGACGCCGCCGGCCAGCGCGACGTGCCGCCCGGACCCGCGCAAGCGCGCCGCGTGGATATCGTCGGCGATTCGATCACCCAAGGCTACGGCGTCGTCGATTCCGACACGTATGTCTGGCGGCTCGCCGAGCTGCGCCCCGATCTGGCCTTCACCAATCTGGGTGTGGGCGGCTACGGCACGTACCAGTCGCTGCTGGTCATGGAAAGCCGCGCGGCCGACCCGCCGGCGCTCTACGTCTACGGGTTTTTCGGCGACCACCGATTCCGCAACGTCGCGCATCTGGGCTGGGTCCGGGCCTTGCGCGACGCGAACGGGCGCAATGTCGTGCCGCCGCACGTCACGCGCGCGGGCGAGCGGATCGTCCGGCACGCGGGCGG
>JAMNXK010000025.1 GCA_023653245.1 Tagaea sp. | reverse complement strand
GTGGTCCCGGTCGAAATCTGCCGCAGCGACTCTTGGATCTCCTTTTCGGTGCGCGTGTCGAGCGCCGAGGTCGCCTCGTCGAACAGCAGCAGCTTGGGCCGCTTCAGGATCGTGCGCGCGATCGACACGCGCTGGCGCTCGCCGCCCGAGAGTTTGAGGCCGCGCTCGCCCACCCGGGAGGCGTAGCCGTCGGGCAGCGAGCTCACGAAATCGTGGATGCGCGCGAGCTTGGCCGCGGCGATCACCTCGTCCTCGGACGCGTCGGGCCGCCCATAGGCGACGTTGTAGCCGATCGTGTCGTTGAACAGCACCGTGTCCTGCGGCACGATGCCGATCGCCGCGCGCAAGGAGGCTTGCGTAACGTCGGCGATGTTCTGGCCGTCGATCAGGATGCGCCCGCCGTCGAGATCATAAAAGCGGAACAGCAGCCGCGAAATCGTCGACTTGCCCGCGCCCGAGGCGCCGACGATGGCGACGGTCTGGCCGGGCTCGACCTCGAAATCCACGCCGTGCAAGATCGCCCGGCGGGGGTCGTAGCCGAAATCGACGTTCTCGAAGCGCAGCCTGGCACCCTCGACCTTCAGCGCCGGCGCGCCCGGCTTGTCGACGATCTCGGCTTGCGCGTGCAGCAGGCGGAACATCGAGCTCATGTCGATCAGCGCCTGGCGCACTTCGCGATAGACCATGCCGAGGAAATTGAGCGGCATGTAGAGCTGGATGAGATAGGCGTTGACCAGCACGAAGCCGCCCACGGTCATCGCCCCGGCCGCGACTTCCGACGCCGCGAGCAGCATCACGCCCGTGAGGCCGAGCGCGATCGTGAAGCCCTGCCCGACGTTCAACAGCGAAAGCGACGTCTTGGACAGGATCGCGGCTTTCTCGTAGGCGTCGAGGGATTTGTCGAAGCGCCGCGCCTCGTGCCCTTCGTTGCCGAAATACTTGACGGTCTCGTAGTTGAGCAGCGAGTCCACCGCCTTGGTCGAGGCTTCGCCCTCGGCCTCGAGCATCTTGCGCCGGTAGCGCAAGCGCCAGGCGGTGATCGCGAACGTGTAGGCGACGTAGAGCACGATCGTGACGAAGGTCACGGCGGCGAAACGCCAATCGTAGAGCCACCACAGAATCCCGCAGACCATCGCGATTTCCAGGATCGTCGGCACGATCTGGAACAGCAGGAAATGCAGCAGGTTCTCGATCCCGGCGGTGCCGCGCTCGATGGCGCGGTTCAGCCCCCCGGTCTGGCGATCGAGATGGAAACGCAGCGACAGCCGGTGCAAATGCTGGAACGTCTCCAGCGCCACCTGGTGCATCGCCTGATGGGCGACGCGCGCGAACACGATCTCGCGCAACTCGCCGAACAGCTGGGACACGACGCGCGCCACGCCGTAAGCGAGCACGATCCCGATCGGCACCACGACGGCCGCCCCGCCCACCCCCGACAGCGCGTCGACCGCTTGCTTGTAGAAAATCGGGATCGTGACCGTCGCGAGTTTGGCGCCGACCAGCAGCGCCACCGCCAACGCCACGCGCGTGCGGATATCGGGGCGGTCCTTCGGCCACAGATAGGGCAAGAGGCGGCGGATCATGCCGACGTCCTGGGACGAATCCACTCCGGGGACGTTCAGCGGGTCGGCGGGTTGTACGCGGCGCATCGCCCCTATTTAGGGCGTTCCGCAGGCCGATACCATGGGCATTACCTCTGCTTGCCCGATCGAGCTTTGCTCCGCTAAGTTGGTCCATCCAGCCGGCGCCGCGAAAGACCGGCATTCCCGCCAGAGGAGAGGCCTCTACCATGATGATTCGTCGCGACTTCCTGAAGACCTCGCTCGCCGCCGGCGCCGCCGCCGGCCTTGCGATGCCCGCCGCCGCGCAGAATATCGAGCGCTTGCGCATGTTCATTCCCGCGGCACCCGGCGGCGGCTGGGATCAGACCGGCCGCACGATCGAGCAGGTGATGCGCGCCGCCGGCGTGGTTCAGAACTTCCAGTTCGAGAACGTGCCGGGTGCCGGCGGTGCCGTCGGTCTGCCGCGCTTCCTGGGCATGCGCGGCCAGGGCGACATCATGATGGTCGCGGGCATGGTGATGGTCGGCTCGCTGATCGCCAACAAGAGCCCGGTGAAGATCACCGACGCGACGCCGCTCGCGCGCCTGACCGGCGAGTTCCAGGCCGTCGTGGTGCCCGCCAATTCGCCGCATCGCGACATGCGCAGCCTCGCGGCCGCCGTGCGCGCCAATCCGGGTGCGGTTTCGTGGGCCGGCGGTTCGGCCGGCGGCACCGACCACATCCTGGTCGGCATGGTCGGCCAAGCGATCGGCGTCGAGCCGCGGGCGATGAGCTACGTGGCGTTCGCCGGCGGCGGCCCCGCCCAAGCCTCGCTGCTCGGCGGCCAGACGACCGCAGGCGTGTCGGGCTACGGCGAATTCGCCGAGCAGATCAAGGCGGGCCGTCTGCGCGCGCTGGCGATTTCGTCGCCGTCGCGCCAGGCCGGCATCGACGTGCCGACGCTCAAGGAGCAGGGCATCGACGTCGAGCTGTTCAACTGGCGCGGCGTGTTCGGCGCGCCGGGCATCAACCCGGCCCAGCGCACCGCGCTGCTCGGCGTGATCGACCGCATGGTCAAGTCTCCGCAATGGCGCGAAGAAGTGACCAAGCGCGATTGGACCGAAATCTACCAGACGGGCGACGATTTCGGCCGCTACGTCGGCGCCGAAGTCGTGCGGATCGAGGGCATTCTCAAGAGCCTCGGCCTGGCGACCTGATCTCGACGCAAGCCGCCGGCCTCGCCACACGGGGCCGGCGGCGTTTTCCCGGGGGGGATATGCGCTTCAAACTCACGGCCGAGACGTTCGTCGGCCTCGCGGTGCTGGCTTTCGCCGCCATCGTCTATTTCGGCGCGGCGGGAATCCCCGCCTCGCCGCTCTACGCGCGCATCGGACCGGCGGTGTTTCCCTATGCGATCGCCGCGTGCATGGCGGTGATGGGCGCGCTGCTGACGTTCCAGGGCCTCGCGGGCGGCTGGTCCGACGAAGACCCCGACACCAAGCTGCCGGTCGATTTCCGCGCGCTGATGTGGCTGGCCATCGGCTTGGCGATCAACCTTGTCGCCATCCGCGATCTCGGCTTCACGCTCGCCTCGGCGTTGATGTTCGCGTGCATCGCGCGTTGCTTCGGCTCCGAACGCCCGGCGGCGGATTTCGGCGTTGGCTTCGCGCTCGCCGCCGCCGCCTATCTCGGCTTCTCCAAAGCGCTGGGCATCAATATCGGCGAAGGCCTTCTCGAAAGCCTGGTGTTCTGATGGAAACCCTCGCCGCTTTGGGCGCCGGCTTCGCGGTCGCGCTGACGCCCACCAACCTGATGTTCGCGTTGTTCGGCACGCTGCTGGGCACGGCGATCGGCGTGCTGCCCGGCCTGGGGCCCGCCTTGACCATCGCGCTGCTGCTGCCGATCACCTTCAAGGTCGACGCCACGGGCGCGTTCATCTTGTTCGCGGGCATCTATTACGGCGCCATGTATGGCGGCTCGACGACGTCGATCCTGCTCAACACGCCGGGCGAGAGTGCGACCATCATCACGGCGCTGGAAGGCAACCGCATGGCCAAGCGCGGCCGCGCGGGTGCGGCGCTGGCCACCGCGGCGATCGGCTCGTTCGTCGCGGGCACGGCGGGCACGGTCGGGATCACGTTTCTGGCGCCCATCGTGGTCGAGCTCGCGCTCAAATTCGGCCCGGCCGAGTATTTCTGCTTGATGGTGCTGGCCTTCGTGACCGTCTCGGCGGTGCTCGGCAATTCGGCCGTGCGCGGCCTCACGAGTCTGTTCCTCGGGATTTGGCTCGGCTTGATCGGCATCGACCTGCAGACCGGCCAGCCGCGCTTCACGTTCGGGCTGCTCGAATTGCTCGACGGCATCAACGTGATCGTCGTGGCGGTCGGGCTGTTCGCGGTGGGCGAAACGCTGTGGCTCGCCTCGCGCCACGCCCACGGCAAGGACGAGCTGCTGCCGCTGACCGGCTCGCTGTGGATGACCAAGGACGAATGGAAGCGCAGCTGGAAGCCCTGGCTGCGCGGCACCGGCCTCGGCTTTTCGATCGGCGCCTTGCCCGCCGGCGGGGCCGAGATCCCGACCTTCCTGTCCTACTACATCGAGCGCAAACTCTCAAAACACCCCGAGGAATTCGGCAAGGGTGCCATCGAAGGCGTCGCCGGGCCCGAGGCCGCGAACAACGCCTCGGCCGCCGGCGTGCTGGTACCGATGCTCACGCTCGGTCTGCCGACCTCGGCCACGGCGGCGATCATGCTTTCGGCCTTCCAGAGCTACGGCATCAATCCCGGCCCGCTGCTGTTCGAGACCCAGGCCAATCTGGTTTGGGGCCTGATCGCTTCGCTTTACATCGCCAACGTGATGCTGCTGGTGATGAACCTGCCGCTGGTGGCGCTGTGGGTGAAGATCCTGGCGATCCCCAAACCGTGGCTCTACGGCGGCATTCTGGTCTTCGCGACCATCGGCACGTACGGCATCAGCCAGAGCGTGATCGACCTCGTGCTGCTCTACCTCGTGGGCATCGCGGGTTACTTCATGCGCCGCTTCGACTTCCCCACGGCACCCGTGATCATCGGCATGATCTTGGGGCCGCTGGCCGAGCAGGAGCTGCGCCGCGCGCTGACCATCAGCCAGGGCGATATGACCGTGTTCCTCACGCGGCCACTGTCGGCGACGCTGCTGGCCCTGGCCGCCCTCGCGCTGATCGGGCCGCAGCTGTGGAAGCTCGCTAAGCGGCGCTAGCGCCCCGCTTCACCCTGACCCAGTGCAGCGCGAGGCCCGCGGCGAGCAGCGCCGCGCCGGCGAGGTCGGTGGTCGCGTCGGCCGCCAATAGCAGGCAGCCGCCGGCGATGCACAGCGCCCGCTCGGCCCAGTTGGCGTGGCCGAGCGCGTAGCCCGTCGCGCCCACGCACAGGCCCACAAGCGCCAGACAGGATGTCAGCAGCGTTATGAACACCGCCCCCCATTGGGCGAATGTGGCGGGGATCTGCGCTTCGGGCGTGAGCATCAGCAGATACATGCCCTCGGGCGTCAGGCAGAACATGAACGGCACGACGAAGGCGGGCAGCGTGTATTTCCACGCCTGCATCATGGTGTGGAAAGGCTGGCCGCCGGTGATCGCCGAGGCGGCGAAGGGCGCCAAGGCGGTCGGGGGCGACACGTCCGCGAGCACGGCGTAGTAGAACATGAACATGTGTGCTGCCGGCTCGGGAATGCCGACCTTGGTCAGCGCGGGCACCAGCATCACCGCGGCGATGATGTAGCTGGCGGTCACCGGCACCGCGAGGCCCAGCACCCACATCGCCAAGGCGGCGAGTGCGATCACGATCAAGCGCTCGCCGCCGCCGAATTGCACGATGATGGTCGAGATCGTCAGGCCCAGCCCCGTGAGGTTCACCACGCCCACGATGATGCCCGCACACGCGCACGTGGCGATGATGCCGAGCGTCGAGCGCGCGCCGTCGACCAAGGCTTCGATCATCCGGGTGGATTCGGGCGCGGGCTCGATCCCCGCGCGCACCGCCGCCAAAGCCTGCCAGCCCGAGACCGCGATCGCGGCCACCGCCCCCCAGAAGATCGAGCTGGACAGCCGCCCGTCGAACAGCTCGTGCAGACCGATGCTTTCGGGCATTGCCGACGAGCCGAACAGGAAGGCGAGCACGGCGATTCCGATGCCCGCGTAGAACGCGGTCACGGTCACCAAGCGGCTGTCTTCGCGGATCATCGATAGGCCGAAGGCGATCACGATCGACCAATAGACCGCCATGAACGAACTGAATCCGAGCACCAGGAACAGCGCGATCGCGCCCAGCGACAGGAAGTGGTAGCCGTGGAACTTGGTGAGCTGCCAGAGCGAATCATCCGACGTGCGCACCGCGCGCACGTTCAAGCGCCGCGCGTCGGCCTCGGTCATCAGCCAGCACGACACGTAGTAGAGGATCGTCGGAATCGTCGCGTAGAGCAGGATCATCAGATAGTCGACGTCGAGATACTCGGCGATGATGAAGGCCGCGGCACCCAGCGTCGGCGGGCTGAGCGTGGCGCCGATCCCGGCGGCCGAGAGCATGCCGCCCGCGACGTTGGGCGTGTAGCCCGCGCGTTTGAGCATCGGCCAGGCGAGCGAGGCGACGGTCACGGTCGTGGCGACGCCCGACCCCGACACGGTGCCGAGCAGGAAGCCCGAGGCGACCACGGCGCGGCCGGGTGCGGAGGCCGAGGGATTCTTGCCGAACAGCGCGAACGCCCAATCGATGAAGAACCGCCCCGCGCCGCCGCGCTCGAGCACCGCGCCGTAAATCGTGAACAGGATGATGAAGGTCGCCGCCACGTCCATGGGCGTCGAGAAGATGCCTTCGAGGGTCAGGTAGTTCTGCCCGATGATCCGGTTGACGTTGAAACCGCGATGGTCGAAGGGCTCGGGCACGTAGGGTCCGAGATAGCAATAGACGAGGAAGATCACGGTGATCGCGGGCAGGATCCAGCCCACGGTGCGGCGCGTGGCTTCGAGGATCAGCAAGATCAGCCCGGCGCCGAGCACGAGTTCGAGCGCCGTGGGCCGCGTCGGGCGGTTCTTGTAGAGCTCGATGTTGTCCGCGAGGTACCAAGCGGTCCACAGCGCGAGGATCACCAGCACCCAATCGAGGATCTGGGTGCGCACGAAAAAGCGCGAGCGCGTCATCAGCGGATAGAGCAGGAAAGCGAGCGCCACGACGCTCAACACGCCGAACGCGAAGGGGCTGCGCTCGATGATCCGGCCTTCGAGGTAGAGGAAATACATGCCCCCCGCCCCGACCAGCGCCACGCACCATTCTTCGATGGTGGCGCCGCGCGTGGCCTTGAAGTCCCGCACCAGCGGATAAAGCAAGAAGACCAGCGCCAGCGCGAGCGCCAGGAAACTCGCGCGGTAGACCGTGGTGTTGATCGAAAACTGCGTCCAGTACAGCGCATAGGCCGCCACACCGAACGCGCCGATCCCCGTCACCCAGCCGAGCCAGCCGGTCGCGCGCTGCGCGGGGCCGCCCTCGCTGTCCGACGACAGGCGCTCGATTTCCTCCGCGGTGAGTTCGATCTTGTCGTCGCGCGTCCCGGCCATTTTTGGCCCCCCTGTTTTGCTTTGTTGGGCCGGAGTTTAGACGATGACGGCAAAAGAAAAAGCCCGGCGGTCGCCCGCCGGGCTTTTGTCGTACGCGGATACCGGAGGGCTTAGGACATCACGCCCTTCGCGCGGTAGAACGCTTCGGCCGCCGGATGGAACGGCACGGCGCCCTTTTGCGCCGCCGATTGCAGCGTCAGGCGGCGGGCTTCCGGATGGATCGCCTGCACGTCCGCCAGATTGTTGAAGATGCCTTCGAGCATCTGGGTGACCAGCGCGTTCGGCACCTTGCCCGACGTGATCAGCACGTTGGCCACGCCCAGACCGTTCACCGCTTCGCCCTGGCCCGCGTAGGAATTGGCGGCGAGGTTGAACGGGCGGTAGAGACCGGGCCAGCGGCGCTCGAGCGACTGGAATTCGGTCAGGGTCGGGATGAAGCGGATCGCCGGCTGGCCGCCTTGGGCGAGTTCGCGCACCGCCGCGGTCGGAATGCCGCCGATCCAGAAGAACGCGCCGATCTTACCGTCCTTCATGGCGTTGGCCGATTCCGCCACGCCAAGATTGTCGCGGGTGATGTCGCGCATCGGGTTGAGGCCGCCGGCTTCGACCACGCGGTCGGCGATCGATTCGGTCGAGGACCCCGCCGAGCCCATCGAAATGCGCTTGCCGCGCATCGAGGCGATGTTGGTGATGCCCGAGGCCTGCGAGGCGACGACATGCAGGAAGGAGTCGTACAGCATCGCGACCATGCGGATATTGAGCTTGCCGTCGGCCTTGTAAGCGCCCTCGCCGTTGACCGCGTCGTACGCGCTGTCCATGGTCGAGAAGCCGAGCTCGGCCTCGCCCTGATCGAGCAGCTTGCAATTGTCCACCGAGCCGCCGGTGACCTGCGCGGTCGCCTGCACGTTGGGCAGTTTCTCGGAGAAGATGCGCGCCAGACCGCCGCCATAGGGGAAGAACACGCCCCCCGTGCCGCCGGTGCCGATGGTGATGCGCTGACGGCGCGCTTGGGCGATGGCCGGGGCGGAAAGGATGGCGGCGGCGCCGGCGCCCAGCGCCAACGCGGTACGACGATGAAGGGTCATTGCTTGGGGGCTCCCTGTTGATTTTTCGCCGACCTTGCGAAAGGGCGCCGGCGGATGGGCGATAAATAGTGTCCCCCGGTCGTCTTTTCCATGGGTTTTTGCTAGACCAAGGGCCCGCTCCCCCGCTTTTGGACGCCAAATCCCATGAATCTGACCGGCGAGTACCGTCTGCCCCTGCCCCGCGCCGCCGTTTGGGACGGGTTGAACGATCCCGAGGTGTTGAAACGCTGCATTCCGGGCTGCGAGGAGCTGGTCAAGAACGGCGAAACCGAGTTCGCCGCCAAGGTCGCCCTCAAGATCGGGCCGATGTCGGCCAAGTTCTCGGGCAAGGTCACGCTCTCGGACATCGATCCGCCCAAGGGCTACAAGATCGCGGGCGAAGGCCAAGGCGGGGTGGCCGGGTTCGGCAAGGGCTCGGCGGTGGTGACCCTCGACGAAGACGGGCCGGACGCCACGATCCTCAAATACACGGCCGACTCCCAGGTCGGCGGCAAGATGGCCCAGCTCGGCTCGCGCCTGATCGACGCCACGGCGCGCAAACTCGCCGACGATTTCTTCGGCAAGTTCGCGGCCGCGATGGCCGAACGCGCCGGCCCGGCGCCGGAAGCGGCGGCCGATACGGCGACCGCCGCCGTTCCGGACGCGAACCCGCAAGGCCTGTCGCCGGCGATCTGGATCCCGGCGCTGATCGCCGCGGTCATCGCGGTGGTTTGGCTGGCGTCGCGCTGAATTCTCACGAGCGCGCTTGACGCCGCGCGTTCGGAAGCGGGAAACTCCCCCCAAGTAAGTCAGGGGAGGACTTCATGCCCAAAGTTTCGTTGACCGTGAACGGACGCGCGACGTCGGCCGACGTCGAAAGCCGCACGCTGCTGGTCCAATTGCTGCGCGAAAAGCTCGGCCTCACCGGCACGCATGTCGGCTGCGACACCAGCCAGTGCGGCGCTTGCGTTGTCCATGTCGACGGCAAGTCGGTCAAGAGCTGCACGCTGCTCGCGGTCCAGGCCGAAGGTGCGAACGTCACCACCATCGAAGGTCTCGCTGCGGGCGCCGATCTGCATCCCATGCAGGCCGCCTTCAAGGAGCATCACGGCCTACAATGCGGCTTCTGCACGCCGGGCATGGTGATGAGTGCGGTCGATCTCGCCACGCGCAATTCCAACCCGAGCGAGCACGAAGTCCGCGAATGGCTCGAAGGGAATATCTGCCGCTGCACGGGCTATCACAACATCGTCAAGGCCGTGCAGACCGGCGCCAAAGCGATGGCCGCCGCGAAGTAACCCAAGAAAAGACGTTTTCGGGGAGGTTCAGATGGGTGCGGAAGGGATCGGCGCCGCCGTCCGGCGCAAAGAGGATTTCCGGTTTCTCACGGGGCGCGGCAACTACACCGACGACATCAACCGCCCGGGCCAGACCCACGCCTATCTGCTGCGCGCCCAAGTCGCGCATGCCGAGATCGTCAAGCTCGACACCGCCAAGGCCGCCAAGGCGCCCGGCGTGGTCGCGATCTTCACCGGGGCGGATTTCGCCGCCGACGGCAAAGGCGGCCTGCCCTGCGGCTGGCTGGTCAAAAACAAAGACGGCTCGAACATGCAAGAGCCGCCGCATCCCGTGCTCGCCCAAGGCAAAGTGCGCCACGTGGGCGATCCGATCGCCGTGGTGATCGCCGAAACCCGCGAGCAAGCCAAGGACGCCGCCGAACTCATCGGCCTCGATCTCAAGGAACTGCCCGCCATCGCGACCATGGCCCAGGCGGTCAAGCCGGGAGCGGCCAAGGTCCACGAAGGCGGCAATGTCTGCTACGACTGGCATCTGGGCGACAAAGCCGCGTGCGACGCGGCCTTCGCGGGCGCGCACAAGATCGCCAAGATCGATCTCGTCAACAACCGCCTGATCCCCAACGCGATGGAACCGCGCGCGGCGATCGGCGAATTCGACCGCGCCACCGGCGAGTACACGCTGTTCACCACCAGCCAGAACCCGCACGTTATCCGCCTGCTGATGGGCGCCTTCGTGCTGCAGATTCCGGAAAGCCGCTTGCGCGTGGTGGCGCCGGATGTCGGCGGCGGGTTCGGCTCGAAAATCTACCACTACGCCGAAGAAGCGATCGTCACCTGGGCCTCGGCCAAGGTGGGCCGGCCGATCAAGTGGACGTGCGACCGCGCCGAATCCTTCATGTCCGACGCGCATGGCCGCGATCACGTCACCCACGCCGAAATGGCGATGGACAAAGACGGCAAGTTCCTGGCCCTCCGGGTCAAGACCGACGCCAATATGGGCGCCTATCTCTCGACCTTCGCACCGGCGATTCCCACGTATCTTTACGCCACGCTTCTGGCGGGCGTGTACACCACGCCGGTCGTCTATGCCGAAGTCCGCGCGCTGTTCACCAACACCGTGCCGGTGGACGCCTATCGCGGCGCAGGAAGGCCCGAAGCGACGTTCCTGCTCGAACGCCTGGTCGATGTCTGCGCTGCCGAGATGGGCATGGATCGCGTGAAGATCCGCGAACGCAACTTCATCCCCGCCAACGCGTTTCCGTACCAGACGCCGGTCGCGCTGCAATACGACAGCGGCGACTACCAAGCCACGCTGGCGGCGGCGCTCAAGACCTCGGACTGGGCCGGGTTCGAAGGGCGGCGCGCCGAAGCCAAAAAGCGCGGCATGCTGCGCGGCATCGGCATCTCGACCTATATCGAGGCGTGCGGGATCGCACCCTCGGCGGTGGTCGGATCGCTGGGCGCGCGCGCGGGCCTTTACGAATGCGCCAATATCCGCGTGCATCCGACGGGTTCGGTGACCGTATTCACCGGCTGCCACAGCCACGGCCAGGGCCACGAGACCACCTACGCCCAGCTGGTCGCCGACCGGCTCGGGATTTCGATCGAGCAGATCGAAATCTCCCACGGCGACACCAACAAAGTGCCGTTCGGCATGGGCACCTACGGCTCGCGCTCGCTGGCCGTGGGCGGCACGGCGATCGTCAAGGCGCTCGACAAGATCGTCGACAAAGCCAAGAAGATCGCGGCCCACCTGCTCGAAGCCGCGCCCGCCGATATCGAGCTCAAGGACGGCAAATTCGTCGTCGCGGGTACCGACAAGGCCAAAGCCTTCGGCGAGATTTCGCTGGCGGCCTATGTGCCGCACAACTACCCGATCGACACGGTCGAGCCCGGCCTCGAAGAGACGGCGTTCTACGACCCGAAGAACTTCACCTTCCCGGGCGGGTGCCATATCTGCGAGGTCGAGATCGATCCGGAAACCGGCGTCACGCGCGTGATCAAGTTCACCGCCGTCGACGACGTGGGCCGGGTGATCAATCC
>JAMNXK010000450.1 GCA_023653245.1 Tagaea sp. | reverse complement strand
CGGCGACGTCGAACTCGATCACCCGCAGGAATTCGCGCCCGTTCTCCGCTTCCGCGCGGCCGTCGACGAAGACCGGGCCTTCGAGCATCGCATAGAGCATCCGCCCGTCGGGCGAGGCGGCCATGCCTTCATAGCCGCGCGAGCGGCCGAGATTGAAATCGACCGCACCGCCCGGCGCGCCCGGCGTGCGCACGGCGGGATGGTCGGGCGAGCGCACCGGCCGTCCGCCGAGCTCGGTCGCCCATACGCCCGTCACTTTGCCTTGGCGATCGGTGCGGATCAGATAGGGGCCGAATTCCTCGCCGAACCAGAACGAATCGCCGATCGGCTGGATCGATTCGAGATCGAAATCCGCACCGGTCAGATAGCGCTTGGCCGTGGCCTCGGCGACGATCGGGAACGGCACGAGGCGGTCGGGATCGTGCAGGAAGATCGTCTCCATCCGCTCGACCGTACCGGTCTGGAAGTTCGGACGGATGCGATGGAACATCAGCATCGCGTCGGCCGAGTTCGCCTTCGAGCCGAAGCCGTTGTCGGTCAGCGTCCAATAAGTGCCGTCGCCGATGCGCTTGATGCCCGAGAAGCCTTGCACCGGCTGGCCTTGGAACGGGAAGGAAAGCCCGGTCGGCCGCGCGCCGGCACCCATTCCGGACATGCCCGGCACGCTCAGCATGCGTTCGTTGCGCGCGTTGCCCGGGCCGGCGAACTTGCCGGAGACGGCGAAGGCGAGGGGCGCGTCGGCGGGTGCCGCGATCGTGGTGTAGGCGGGCAGGATCGCGTGGCCCATCAAGGTCGCGGGGAAGCGCTGATCGGCGAGCGAGGGCGCGGCGGCGAGCAAGGCGGCGAAGGAAACGGCGAGGATCGAACGGCGCATGGGCGGCTCCTTTTGGATGGCGCCGCGATGTTCGCCGTCGCCCGCGTCAATCCGATGAAGCCGCCGTGACGCTTCGCGGATCGGCGAGGCGCGCCAGGATCGCGTCGCGCTCCTCGTCGGAATAGGACGTCCACAGCCGGATTTCCCGCGCGCTGCGGCCGCAGCCTTCGCAAATATTGCGGCCGTCGAGCCGGCAGACTTTCACGCACGGGGATTTCATGGCGCCGCCACGCGCTCGGCGCGCGCTTCGGGCACGGAGCATTCGTCGCCGTCGCAGCAGGGCGCGATGTTGATCTTGCAATGCTCGCACTGCATGTGGCCATGGACCCAAATCGGCCGGGTCGAGCGGTGGCACCACGTGCAGACGGGGAGGGGGGAGGCGGACGCCATGGCGCCTCAGTAAACCCCCGCCACGCGCGCGCGCTGGCGGACCAGCGCCAGGACCATGCGGCAGGCGGGCATGGCGGTGCCCACCAGATCGCCCATTTCGACCACGGCACCCAGCAGCGCGTCGATCTCCATCGGCTTCTTGGCTTCGAGGTCCTGGAGCATCGAGGTCTTGTGCGCGCCGACTTCCTTCGCCCCCTCGATGCGCTTGTCGACGTCGATGCCGAATTTGACGCCGAGCTTCTCGCCGACCTCCTGGGCTTCGAGCATCATCGTGCGCGCGACGGCGCGCGTGCCCGGATCGCCGGTGACGATGTCGAGTGTGGCCCCCGTCAACGCCGAAAGCGGGTTGAAGCACAGATTGCCCCAGAGCTTGACCCACATGTCGTCGCGGATGCGCGGGCGGATCGGCGCCTTGAGGCCCGCCTTGATCATGAGCTCGGAGAGCGCGGCGGCGCGCTCGCTCTTCGCGCCGTCCGGCTCGCCGAGCGTGAAGCGATTCGAATAGGTGTGCTCGATCACGCCGGGGGCGAGGATATTGGCGGCCGGATAGACCACGCAGCCGATCGCGCGCTCGGGGCCGAGCTTGGTCCACAACACGCCGCCCGGATCCACGCTTTCGAGGCGCTTGCCGTCGTGCGGCCCGCCATGTTTGTGGAAGTACCAATAGGGCACGCCGTTCATCGCGGTGACGAGGGCGGTCTTCGGCCCGAGCAAGGCCGCGACTTGATCGACCGCCGCGACCAGCCCGTGCGCCTTCAAGCTCACGATCACGAAATCCTGCTCGCCCGCTTCCTTGGGATCGCCGGCGAAATTCGCGTCGGTCACGACGCTCTCGGCACCTTCGGAGATCAGCTTGATGCCGCTCGATCTCATCGCCGCGAGATGGGGGCCGCGCGCGAAGAACGTCACCCGCGCCCCGGCTTGCGCGAGTTTCACGCCCATATAGCCGCCGATCGCACCCGCACCGAAGATGAGAACGCGGTTCATGCTAGCTCCTTGCATTGGGCCCTTCGCCGATCACGGCGCGGATTCTTTGATAGAGCCGTTCCTTGAGTTCAGCTGCGTCTTTCCATAAAATTGTATTGTATTGTCTTATGTCAAAATGCAGGTCCTTAAAGGCATCGTGACGACAGGTGAAGAATACCTGAAGGCCCAGGCCCATTGCGAAGCCAGTCTCGAAATAGACACCGCCTCTATGGCCGGTAAAGTCGGCGACAAGAAATCGAGAACGCCGAATCTCCGCGACGATTTCATCATCGACTTTGTTCGAATGCTCCTTGTTGTCGATTCTGAGCGGGCGATATCCTGCCCGTTCGATCGCCGGACCGAGTCCCGTCTCATAAATGATCTTCATCGCCTCGTCGAACCACATCGCAACAAAGCCTTGATGCAATTCTGGATTAGCAAGAGATTGACGCTCTACTTCGATGTGGCCTTTCGGGGTCACTGCAAAAAAAGGAGGATTGTTTACGTCCCTTACCAAGCCTTCATGCAACAGTATCTGCACTAAGAGCCGCACATCAGCTTCGCTTACTGAGTATGAAGTCCCCCAAAGGCTAGGGTCTGCAGAGCTAACCTGTGAAAGCGGTTCATTTCCTATCGCTGTGGCTTTTCTTAACAGGCGATTTGCCCGCTCCGGGAGAGTGGGAATGCGCAGTGACTTGATGCGCTCAAATGAATCGGAATCCAAAGTTACTGGCAAGCCAGTGCCTTGTTGATCGCATACCCATCCGCTTAAACGCTGGCGATCTTGGGGCTTGAGCCGCCCAGGCACCAAGTGGTCTTCGGCAAACGATAGAGTCGCTCGGTAGCTCCCGCACGAGGTGCAGCGCCAAGTATGATAGTCGAACGTATCGCCGCTTTGCTTAGCTGGGCTGCTGCAGATCGGACATGGCCGGTCGTGCCACATAGATCACTTCCCCAGCCCGAGCTTCTCGGCCAGGCCGATGCGCTGGAGCTTGCCCGTCGCCCCCTTGGGGATTTCGGCCAGGATCACGACTTTGCGCGGCACTTTGAAGTCGGCGAGTTTCTTGGCGGCGAAGTCGCGGATCTCGCGCTCGGTCGTGGTCTGGCCTTCGCGCAGCACGATCGCGGCGGCGACTTCCTCGCCGAGCTTGTCGTG
>JAMNXK010000449.1 GCA_023653245.1 Tagaea sp. | reverse complement strand
TCGACATGCTCGAATTGCACGAGACACGCGCGCGCGATTCCGTTCAGCGTCTCGCCGGTGGCGTCGGAAACCAGGTGAAGATGGAAGCGTTTGATGGGATCGGTCATCTGGGGATTATGGGGACCATGGGGACAAAGGGGCGTTCGATCCACAGGGGTCCAAAATCGATCCCGGACCCGGTACACGTCAAGCGTCGGTTGGACCCAGGGGGATCGTCGCGAAGCGGATTGCGGGGATAAAGAGGATAGCGCACATGCGGCCGCGTTATCCCCGGATTTCGCGCGACGGTTATCCGGCGCGCGCGATGCCGATATGGCGCGTGCACGCGGCGGTTTCGCGCGCGATGTCCCGGCGACGATCCACAGGCGATCGACGTCGCGCGCCGCGACCGTGCAACTCGGGGATGGCGTTGCGTCCCCGATTTCCACAGGCACCCACTACCTTCCACATCCTTTAAGATTCTGATTCTTTATGTTGGTTCGTCGGGGTCTCGTGGCTACACTCCCGCCCGTTCTTGACCCGGAAGCGCATGCACACCCAACCCAAATCCTTCGTTCGCGCCGTCCAAGGCGAGATCCAAGCGCGGCCGTGTTTCTGGCTGATGCGCCAAGCAGGGCGTTATTTGCCCGAATATCGGGCCACGCGCGCGCAAGCCAAAGGCTTCGTCGATTTGTGTTTGCGCCCCGACCTCGCCACCGAGATCACGCTGCAACCGATCAAGCGCTTCGGCATGGACGCGGCGATTTTGTTTTCCGATATTTTGATGGTGCCCCATGGGCTCGGCCAGAAGCTCGATTTCGTCGAGGGCGAAGGGCCGGTGCTCGAACCGATCGTCGATGCGGCGGGTGTCGCGCGTCTGGAAGTCGGGCTGACGAAGTTCCTCGATCGCGTCGGGCCGGTGTTCGAAACCGTCGATCGCGTGAAAACCGCCCTGCCCCTCGACACGGCTTTGATCGGATTCGCGGGCGCGCCGTGGACGGTGGCGACCTACATGGTCGAAGGCGGGACGAGCAAGGATTTCGCCAAGGTCCGCATGCTCGCCTGCCGCGAGCCGGTGCTGTTCGAAAAACTGATCGAGATCCTGGTCGAAGCGACGACCGCCTATCTCGTGCGCCAAGTCGAAGCGGGCGCCGAAGCGCTGCAATTGTTCGACAGCTGGGCCGGCATTCTGCCCGAAGACGAGTATCGGCGCTGGGCGATCGAGCCGGCCAAGGAAATCATCGCGGATCTGCGCACGCGTTTTCCTTCGGTGCCGATCATCTATTTCCCCAAGGGTTCGGGCACGCTTTACGCCTATGCGGCCGCGGAAGTGGGGGCGGATGCGCTCGGCCTGGATACCGCCGTGCCGCTCGATTTCGCCCAAGGTCTGCAGCGCCAGATCGCCGTGCAAGGCAATCTCGATCCGATCAAGCTCGCGGTCGGCGGGGCGCAGATGGAAGACGCGATCAGGCGCATCCTCGAAGCCCTCGCGCACGGGCCGTTCGTGTTCAATCTCGGCCATGGCGTGATCCCGCAGACGCCGCCCGAGAATGTCGCGCGCCTGGCCGAAATCGTGCGCTCCTGGCGCCATCGCAAGAACTGACCGATGCGCAAGGTCGCGGTCGTGTTGTTCAATCTCGGCGGGCCGGATTCGCCCGAGGCGGTGCGCCCGTTCCTGTTCAACCTGTTCAACGATCCCGCGATCATCGGCCTGCCCAATCCGCTGCGCTGGCTCCTCGCCAAGCTCATCTCCAAGCGCCGGGCGCCGAAAGCGCGCGATATCTACGCGCGGATCGGCGGGTCGTCGCCCTTGCTCGCCAACACCCAAGCCCAAGCGCGCGCGCTCGAAGCGGCACTCGCCGATCTGGGCGAGGTGCGCTGCTTCACCGCGATGCGCTATTGGCATCCGATGACCGAAGGGGCCGTGGCCGCCGTCAAGCAATTCGGCCCGGATCGGGTCGTGCTATTGCCGCTCTATCCGCAATACTCGACGACCACGACCGGCAGCTCGAAAAAGATCTGGGACGAGATCGCCGCCAAGCGGGGCCTGACGGCGCAAACGAGTTTCGCGTGCTGCTATCCGGTACAGCCCGGCTTCGTGGCGGCGGTCGCGGCAGCGACGGCCAAGCACTACGCCGAGGCCGCCAAACACGGCAAGCCGCGCGTGCTGTTCTCCGCCCATGGTCTGCCGAAGAAGATCGTTGCCGCCGGCGATCCCTATCAGGTGCAAGTCGAGAAGACCGCCGCAGCGGTGATCGCCAAGCTCGGCATCGCCGATCTGGATTCGGTGGTTTGCTATCAAAGCCGCGTGGGGCCGCTCGAATGGATCGGGCCCGCGACCGAAGACGAGATCGCCCGCGCCGGGCGCGACAAGGTGCCGGTGGTGGTGGTGCCGCTGGCGTTCGTGTCCGAGCATTCGGAAACGCTGGTCGAGCTCGACATCGAGTATCGCGAGAAAGCGGCGCATGACGGCGTGCCGCATTACGAGCGCGTGCCGACCGCGTCGACCGATCCGGCCTTCATCGCGGGCCTGGCGGAGATCGTGCGCGCGCTGGCGTCGGGCAAGCCGCGCGCGTGCGCCGATGCGGGTCAGGCGCGGCTGTGCCCGGCTTCGTGTGGCAAGTGTCCGCTCAGCGTTTCGTGAGCGCTTCGGTCTCGGCTTTCAGCCAAGGATGAAGCCGGCCCGGGCCGGCGCGCTCCATCCAGCCATGCCAGGTTTCGGCCGCGAGCAGCACGCGATCCGTGGCGGGGTTGACCGGCAGCTCCTCCGCCCAGTGCAGCAGCGGCGCCGACCCCAAGATCAGCATGACCAGACTCGCCGCCGCGAGGGCGCGCCAAACTTCGCGCAAGGGGCGTGTGGGCGCTTGCGCGGTCGGCTCGTAAGGCGGGCGGTAGACGATGTCGCGGCGCATCCGGCGGCTCTCAGAACTGGAAATAGATGAAGGGAGCGATTCCTTTGGGGCCGATCGCGTCGATGGCGACGATCGCGGCTCCGAGAGCCGCCCCTTGCGCCCAGGCGGGCCAGCGCACGACAAGTGCTTCAGCGCGCACGAGGCGATCCTTGGACAGGAATTGGCTGGCGAGGCCCGCGGCGATCAACGCGACCACGAAAACGCCGGCATGCTCGGGCCAGCCGAAGCGCCCGAGCCCTGCGAAGTAATCGAGCGCCGTGGCCAGATCGGGCGCACGGAAAAACACCCAGGTCGCGCACACGAAATGGAACGTGAGGAAAATCGCGAGCGCGCGCGGCATCGAAACCGGCACGGCGCGCGCCGCGATCAGCGCCGCCCCGTGCAACGCGCCCCACACCACGAATTGCCACGCCGCCCCGTGCCACAGCCCGCCCAGCAGCATCACCAAAGCGAGATTGACGTAGACCCGGCGCGTGCCGGTGTCGCCGCCGAGCGGGAT
>JAMNXK010000448.1 GCA_023653245.1 Tagaea sp. | reverse complement strand
GCGACGGCCGGGGCGGGAGCATTTAGCCCAGGCGCCGACCGAACGCAAGCGCGCCCCGGCGGGGTCAGTTCAGCCGCTCGACGACCGCGCGATTGACGGTGGTGCCCAGGCGCTGGCGCAGGCCTTGGGCGTATTCGGCCGTCAGGTCGCCGGCGATGTCGCGGCGCAGCTGGACGCGCAATTGCTCGACCCCGGCGGCGTCGGCCGCCGGATCGGCGGGCACGATTTCCTTGAGCCGCACGACGTAATGGCCTTCGAGGCCCGGTGCCGTCGCCAGGCCGCCGGGCGCCAACGCGAACAGACGCGCGGCGATCTGGGCGGGCAGGCGTCCGCCTTCGCCGGTGCGCAAGATCGGCTCGATCGCTTCGATGCGCAGATTGAGGCGCAGCGCCGCCGCCTCGAACGCCTCGCCGGCGGTCACGGCGGCGGCGATTTCGCGCGCGCGCTCGGCCGCGCGTTCTTCGCGCCGTTCGGCTTTCCACAGCGTGACGGCTTCGTCCTTGACCTCGGCGATCGGCCGGCGCTGGGCGGGCGTGACGCCATCGGGCCGGACGACGAAGAACGGGCCGGTGCGGGTTTCGATGAGCTGGCTCTCGCGACCCGCCGGCGTTTCGAAGGCCGCGCGCACCGCTTCGGGCGCGCCCGAGAACGCCGCCTCGACCTCGCCCGCCGGGTTGCGCCCGCGCGCGTCGATCGCGGCGATCTTCAGCACGTTCGCCCCGGCCGCGACGGCCGCGTCCTCGAGCGTGCGCCCGCGGGTGATCAGATCCTCGACCCGGTTGGCGATCTCGAAGGCGCGCTCGCCCGCCAGCCGGCGCTTGAGCTCGGGCTCCAGGCGCGCGCGCACGCTTTCCAGCGTGGCGGTCTCGCCCGGCTTGACCGACACGATCTCGACGACGTGCCAGCCGAAGGGCGTGCGCACCGGGCCGATCGACTTGCCCGCCTCGCCCGCGAAGGCGGCGGCGGCGAGTTCGGGAATCGTCTCGCCGCGCGTGACCTCGCCCAGGCCGGTGCGCTCGGGCGACTGGCCGGGCGTGTCGGTCGCGACTTGGTCGAAGCTCTTGCCGCCTTCGATCGCGGCCAAGGCCGCGCGCGCTTCGTCTTCGGTCGCGAACAGCATCTGCTTGAGCTCGCGCCGTTCGGGCACGTCGAACTCCGCGCGGCGCGCGGCGAATTCCTCCTCGATCGTCTTGGCGTCGAGTTCGAGCGTGGCCAGCACTTCCTCCACGCCCACGCGCACCACCGACACGGCGCGATACTCGGGCGCGGTGAAGCGCTCGATATTCGCGTCGTAGGTTTCGGTCGTTTGCGCGTCGGTCGGTTCGCCCACGTCGGGGAAGGACGCGGCCGCCACGAACACGCGCTCTCCCGCGCGGCGCTCGTTGCGATGGCGATAGACGCGGTCGATCAGCGCCGCGGGCACGACCGCACCGATCTCGAAGGCGTCGAGCAGCGCCTGGCGGCGGATATCCGCGCGCACCAGCTCGACGAAGCGCGCTTCGGAGAAGCCGTTCTCGAACAGCAGGCGCTGGAACTGGAAGCGATCGAACTGGCCGGTGGGCCCGCGGAACAGCGGATCGTTGGCGATGCGCATGCGCACCAGCGCGTCGGACACGACCAGGCCCAGGCGGCGCGCTTCTTCGTCCAGTGCGGCTTGCGTGGTCGCGCGCTCGACGGTCTGGTCGAGCACGCCGAATTGGCGCAGCAGCGAATCGTCGACCTCGCCGCCGAAGGCGCGGCGCAAGCGATCGCGCGCCTGGCGATACTCCTGCTCGAGCTGTTCGATCGGCACCTTGGTCTCGCCGACCTTGATCGCCGTGTCGTCGGTCGTGCGCAGGAAGGCGTAGTCGCCGATACCCCAGGCCGCGAAGGACACGACCAGGATGGCGAACAGCACCTTGACGACCATACCGGTCGTTTTTTCGCGGATCGATTGAAGCATGGGATACGGCGGCTCGTGTGGGGCGGGGCGAAGGGTGGGGGAGAATAGGGCCGAGTGCCGGACCCCGCAACCGCCCCTTGACGCTTGTCAGGGCGCCGGAAGGGCCCCTACAAGGTCTTCGAATACAACGGAGAAACCCGCATGTCGAGACCCCGCCCGCTGATCGCCGGAAACTGGAAGATGAACGGGCGCTTGGCCGAGGCCACCGCACTGGCCGCGGCGATCGGCGCCGGCGCCAAGCCGGGCGGGCCCGAGCTGCTGGTTTGCCCGCCTTTCCCGCTGCTCGCCGCCGTGAAGGGCGTGCTGGGGTCGGCCCCCGTGGCGCTGGGCGCGCAAGATTGCCACGCCAAAGCGTCGGGTGCGCATACCGGCGACGTGGCCGCCGAGATGCTGCGCGACGTGGGCTGCCGCTACGTCATCGCCGGCCATTCCGAGCGCCGCGCCGATCACGCCGAAACCGACGCCGCCATTTGCGCCAAGGCCGAAGCCGCGTGGCGCGCGGGCCTGGTCGCCATCGTCTGCGTGGGCGAAACCTTGGCCGAGCGCGATGCCGGGAACACGCTCGCGGTGGTCGCCTCGCAGCTCGCGGGCTCGCTCCCCGGCGC
This sequence comes from Tagaea sp., assembly GCA_023653245.1. The sequence continues at coordinate 845 of JAMNXK010000448.1, read as the reverse complement.
GGCGAATGCCGGCAATACGGTCGTCGCCTACGAACCGGTCTGGGCGATCGGCACGGGCCGCACGCCGACGACGGCACAAGTGGCCGAGGTCCATGCCAAGATCCGCGCCGATCTGATGGCGCGCTTCCCCGACGGCGCCGCGATGCGGGTGCTCTATGGCGGTTCGGTCAAGGGTTCGAACGCCGCCGAACTGCTCGCCGTGGCGAATGTCGACGGCGCGTTGATCGGCGGCGCCTCGCTCAAGGCCGACGAATTCCTCGCCATCGCCGCCGCCGCACCCAAGGGAGCCTGACATGCCCATCGAACACGATTCCGATCTGGCCGAGATCGAAGCGGTGGTGAAGACCTATCTCGACGGGCTGTATGAAGGCGACGCCGACAAGCTCGCGGCCGCGTTCCATCCGACCAGCGCGCTGACCCAAGCGCTCGACGGCAAGCCGACGATCACCCCGCGCGACCAATGGCTCGCCGCCGTGCGCACGCGCCCGTCGCCGAAATCCAAAGACTTGGCGCGCCACGACCGCATCCTGGCGATCGACCGCGTCGGGCCGACGATGGCCTTGGCGAAGGTGCAATGCGCGATCCCGCCGCGCCACTTCGTCGATTTGCTGTCGTTGCTGAAGATCGACGGGCGCTGGCAGATCGCGCAGAAAGTTTTCCAGACCGAGACGCGGTAGAGCCGGGCGGCGCCCGGTCCGAATCCGGCTTCCTGGCGTTCCGAGTTTGCGCTATCGTTGCCTCCTTGGTTGAGATCGCGCGGGGGGCGCAACGACCGGGAAATCGGGGGCGGATATGCGATCGACGCTTTTGCGCGCGGTTTCGGGTTTGACGCTGTTCACCCTTCT
>JAMNXK010000447.1 GCA_023653245.1 Tagaea sp. | reverse complement strand
TCGACCCCTCACGGAGTGCCCATGTCCCAACCGATCCCCGTCACCGTCCTGACCGGCTATCTCGGCGCCGGCAAGACCACGCTGCTCAACCGCATCCTCACCGAATCCCACGGCAAGAAATACGCCGTGATCATCAACGAATTCGGCGAAGTCGGCATCGACAACGAGATCGTGGTCGGCACCGACGAGGAAATCTTCGAGATGAACAACGGCTGCATCTGCTGCACCGTGCGCGGCGATCTGATCCGCACGATCGGCGGGTTGATGAAGCGCAGCGGTTCGCTCGACGGCATCATCGTCGAGACCACCGGTCTCGCCGATCCGGCACCGGTCGCGCAGACCTTCTTCACCGACGACGAGGTCAAGGCCAAGACCACGCTCGACGCGGTGGTCACCGTGGTCGACGCCAAGCATTTCCCCTTGCGCCTGGAAGACAGCCGCGAGGCCGAGGACCAAGTCGCCTTCGCCGACGTGATCCTGCTCAACAAGACCGATCTGGTACCGCCGGCCGAACTGGCCGCCGTGGAGCGGCGCATCCGCGAGATCAATCCCTACGCGCGCATCCACCGCACCCAAAAGAGCGAGATCGCGCTCGACAAGATCCTCGACAAGGGGGCGTTCGATCTGCAGCGCATCTTGGCGCTCGATCCGCATTTCCTGCATGATCACGGCCATCATCATCACGATCATGACCATGATCACGACCCGGCGACGTGCGACGACCCCACGCACGATCATAGCCACGATCACCACCACGACCATCACCACCACGACGCGCCCAATCCCAAGCATGCCGAGGACGTGTTCTCGGTGGCCGCGACGGTCGATGGGCCGATCGATCCGGAGAAATTCCGCGTCTGGATCCAAGGCGTGCTGCAGAGCCAGGGTCAGAACATCCTGCGCTCCAAGGGCATTCTGGCGGTCGATGGCGCCGAGCAGCGCTTCGTCTTCCAAGCCGTGCACATGATCGCGGATTCGACCTGGGGCCAGAAATGGCGCGAGGGCGAAAAGCGCGCCTCCAAGCTCGTCTTCATCGGCCGCAAGCTGGAGACCGACGCGCTCAAGGCCGGGTTCGAGGCCTGCAAGGCCGCATGAGCGAGCCCAAGCTACCGGCCAAGCGCGACTTCGAGTTCGGCGCCTATGTCTCGGGTGCCGCGTTCTCCGCCGACGGCGAGATCGCGGCCTTCGCGCTGGGTTCGGGCGTGGTGAAGCTCGTGACGGTCGCGGATTCGTCCGTGCGCGACGTGCCCGTCCACAAGGGCGCGTCGCTGAGCTTCGTCGCGCATCCCGACGGCGCGTCGTTCCTGTCGGGCGGCGACGACGGCAGATTGGCGCGCGTGACGCGCGACGGCGCGGTCGAGGAGATCGCGAAGTTCCAAGGCAAATGGATCGACGTGCTCGCCGCGCATAAATCGGGCGGCATCGCTTGCGGCTTGGGCAAGGAAATCCGCTACTGGGCGCCGGGGGCGGCCGAGCCGCGCGCGCTGGGGCCGCATCCGAGCTCCGTCACGGCGCTGGATTTCAGCCCCGATGGCAGCCGCGTGGCGGCCGCGCATTACGGCGGCGCGTCGATCTGGCAGGTCCGCAACCCGTCGAGCGCGCCGCGGCGGCTCGATTGGAAGGGCAGCCATATCGCGATCAAATACGCGCCCAACGCCAAGTTCCTGGCGACGACCACGCAAGACAACGCGATCCATGTCTGGCGCCTGGCCAATGGTCAGGACATGCAGATGGCCGGCTATCGTACCAAGGTGAAGGCGCTCGCCTGGACCGCCGACACGCATTACCTGTTGTCGGACGCCGCCGATTGCTTCGTGTGCTGGGACTTCACCGGCAAAGGCCCCGAGGGCCAGCCGCCGGTCGAATACGGCTTCGGCGATGGCCAGGCGATGACCGGGATCGTCGCCCATCCCGATAGCCCGTTCGTGTGCGGCGGGTTCGAAAACGGGGCGCTGCGTCTCGGCGACATGGACTCCAAGCGCGACCTCGAACTCCGGCCGGGCGCGGAGGGGCAAAAGCCCATCCGCACCCTGGCCTGGTCCCAAGACGGCTGGCGCATCGCCGCCGGGGCCGAGGACGGCCACGCGACCGTGTTCGATCTCAAGACGAAGCCGTAGCATGCGGCGCTGGCTCGCGGCCGCTTTCGCCGTCGTGTTTCTCGCGGCACCCTTGCGCGCGCAGGAACTCGTGCTGGGGTTGGCCACCGACATCACCTCGGCCGATCCGCATTTCCACAACACGTCCTCGAACAACGCGGCGTCGCGCCATGTCTTCGACACGCTGATCCGCCAGGATGCGCGCCAACGCCTGTTGCCGGGCCTTGCCGTGTCGTGGCGCGCGCGCGATTCCCTGACCTGGGAGATCGAGCTGCGCGACGGCGTGCGCTTCCACGACGGGTCGCCCTTCGGGCCCGAGGATGTGGTCGCTTCCTTGCGCCGCGCCGGGAACGTCGCCGGCAGTCCCTCGTCGTTCGGCATCTACACGCGCGGCGTCGTCGCCGCCGAGATCGCGGGCCCGCGCACGCTGTTGCTGCGCACGGCGGCACCCGCACCGCTGCTGCCCAACGATCTGAGCTTGGTCCCGATCGTCCATCGCCGCGCCGTCGATGCGCCGACCGAGGCGTTCAACGCGGGCCCGGCCGCCATCGGGACCGGCCCGTTCCGTCTCGCGCGCTTCGTGCCCGGCGAGCGCCTCGAACTCGAACGCTTCGACGGGTATTGGGACGGCGGCGCGCCATGGAGCGCGGTCAAGCTGTTGTTCTTGCGCAACGGCGCCCAGCGCGCGGCGGCGCTGCTGTCGGGTGCCGTGCACGCCATCGAGGCGCCGCCGGCGTCGATCATGGCCGAGCTGCGGCGCCATCCGAATGTGACGGTCTCCAGCGTCGCGTCCAACCGGATCATGTTCGTGTTTCCCGATACGGGGCGCGAGCGAACGCCGTACGCGACGGATCGGCGCGGCGCGCCGCTCGACCGGAATCCCTTGCGCGATTTGCGCGTGCGCCAAGCCTTGTCCGCCGCCATCGACCGCACCGCGCTGGTCGAGCGCGCGCTGGAAGGCGAGGGGAGTGCCGCGGGTCAGCTCCTGCCCGACGGATATTTCGGCGTCTCGCCGCGCCTCAAGCCCGATGCGCACGATCCCGCGCGCGCGCGCCGCCTGCTCGCCGAGGCGGGCTGGCCCGAAGGCTTCGGTCTGACGCTGCACGGCCCCAACGACCGTTTCGTCAACGACGGTGCTGTCGTCCAGTCGATCGCCGCCATGCTCGCCCAGATCGGGATCGAGGCGCGCGCCGAGACGATGCCGTGGTCGGTGTTCGCCGCGCGCGCCTCGCGGCCCGAGTTTTCGCTCATCCTCGTGGGCTGGGGGGCGGGCACGGGCGAGCCGTCTTCGCCGATGCGCGG
>JAMNXK010000446.1 GCA_023653245.1 Tagaea sp. | reverse complement strand
CGCCGACGGCGGCTGGGTGGAAACCCTGACGCGCGACGGCGTGCGCGTCGCCCCTTTGGCGCCCTCGAATTGCGGTTTCGCCGCCGCGTGGTCGGCGCATTTGCGCGCGCGCCACGCGGGCGCGCCGCTGAAACGCATCGCGCTCGAATTCGACGATACGCGCGTGCGTGGCGAAGCGATGCTGACCGAAACGGGCATCGAAGGCGGCGCGGTCTACGCGCTTTCGGCGCGTTTGCGCGACGCCATCGCGCGCGACGGCCAGGCGATCTTGCGCGTCGATCTGGCACCCGATCTGTCGCAAGTCGAGCTCGCCGCCCGTCTCGACAAGCCGCGCGGGTCGAAATCCTTCGCGACCTGGCTCAAGCGCGCGCTGGCGCTGTCGCCCGCCGCGATGGCGCTGTTGCGCGAAGAACCGGACGCCACGTCGCTGGCGCCCGCCTCGCTCGCGGCACGGATCAAGTCCGTGCCCGTGCGCCTGACCGCGACGGCCGGAATCGAACGCGCGATCTCCACCGCCGGCGGCGTGGCGTTCGACGCGCTGGACGACGCCTATGGGCTGCGCGCGCGGGCCGGCGTTTTCGTCGCGGGCGAGATGCTCGATTGGGAAGCGCCGACCGGGGGCTATCTGCTGCAGGCCTGTTTCGCCACGGGCCGCGCCGCGGCGCGCGGCGCGCTCGGATTTCTCGCCGCGCGCGGCCGGTGATAGGCTCGGCTTCGATATGTCGGACTTCGACCCCGCGATTCTCGACGACGAGCGCCAGCGCCGGTTCTTCCAGCACTGGAACGCCAAGCGCGGCGCGCAGGCGATGCCCGCACCCGCGGACATCGATCCGCTCGACATACCCTGGGCGTTGGGCTGGGTGTCGATCGTCGAGCGGGCGAATCGCACGTATCGCTGGCGTTTGGACGGCTCGCGCTTGGCCGAGTTCTTCCACGTCGAGATGACGGGCAGGTTCATCGAGGACTACCCCTACCCGGCGGCCGTGCCGATTCTGCGCGCCGATTTCGATTGCGCGATCGCCACGCGCGCGCCGGTTTTCGCCCAGCGCCGCTACGTCGACGAACGCGGGCCGTGGCGCTATCGCACGCTGATCCTGCCCGCGGGCGTCGATCGCACGACGCCCGACCGGCTCTATCAAATACTCGCCCTCGACCCCGAGGACATCGCATGACCGCCGATCTCCAATCGCTCGTGACCGAGATCCATGCCGAGCTCGCGCCGCGCCGGGGCGAGGGCCGCGTGGCCGACTACATCCCCGCTCTGGCGCGCGTCGATCCCCGGCGCTTGGGCATCGCGCTGGTCGATCTCGAGGGCCGCGCGGCGCTGGCGGGCGACGCGCGCGTGCCGTTTTCGATCCAGAGCATCTCGAAGGTCTTCACCCTCACGCTGGCGCTCAAACGCTCGGGCGCCGATCTGTGGACGCGCGTCGGCCGCGAGCCGTCGGGCTCGCCGTTCAATTCGATCGTCCAGCTCGAAGCCGAGAAGGGCGTGCCGCGCAATCCTTTGATCAACGCGGGCGCCTTGGTCGTGACCGACACGCTGCTCGACGGCCGGACCGCGCGCGCGGCCGCCTCCGACATCGTCGCCTTCCTGCGCGGATTGTCCGGCGGCGAGCCGGTCGATACCGACGGCGAGGTCGCCGATTCGGAAGCGCGCACGGGATTTCGCAACACGAGCCTCGCCAATTTCATCCGCAGCTTCGGCAATATCCGCAATCCGATCGACGACGTGCTCGGCGTCTATTTCGGCCAATGCGCGATCGCCACCAGCTGTTTGGGCTTGGCGCGCGCGGGCCTGTTCTTGGCGAATGGCGGCGTCGATCCGCCGACCGGCCGGCGTATTCTCGACGCGGCCGGGGCGCGGCGCGTCTGCGCGGTGATGATGACTTGCGGGCATTACGACGCCTCGGGCGATTTCGCCTTCCGCGTGGGCTTGCCGGGCAAGTCGGGCGTGGGCGGCGGCATCCTGGCCGTGGCGCCCAAGCGCGCGGCGATGTGCGTCTGGTCGCCGGGCCTGGGGGCCGCGGGCACGTCGCTGTTGGGCGCGCTGGCGCTCGAAAAGCTCGCGGCACGGACGGGCTGGTCGGTGTTCTGAGTGGCGGGGAACGGCCCGTCGGGCTAGTTTCGCCATGTCATGCTGATCAATTGCGTCGCCTATCAGGAGGGCAAGAAGCTCTCCGACATTCCCGTCGAGCGGATCGGCGAAGTGTTGCGCACGCCCGGCACCTTCGTGTGGGTCGCCATGCGCGACCCCGCACCCGAGGAGCTGGAGGCGATGCGCCTGCAATTCGGGCTGCACGAACTCGCCGTCGAGGACGCCCAGCGCGGCCATCAACGCCCCAAGATCGAGGAATACGGCGACTGCATCTTCGCGGTGATCCATCTCGTCGATCTGGAGAACGGCGAGCTGGTCATCGGCGAGGTCGACGTGTTCGTCGGCCACAACTACATTTTGTCGGTGCGCGCGCGCTCCAAACAGACCTTCCTGGGCGTGCGCGACCGCTGCGAGCACGAGCCGCATCTGTTGAAGCAGGGCTCGTCCTTCGTGCTTTACGCGCTGATGGACGCGGCCGTCGATCGCTACTTCCCGATCGTCGACGCGCTGGAAAGCGAGATCGAAGCGATCGAGGAAAAGATCTTCGAGAAGGGCTCGCAGCGCGCCAATATCGAGCGGCTTTACGAGCTCAAGCGCAAGGTCGCCACGCTGCGCCACGCGGTCGTGCCGCTGCTCGAGGGCGTGGGCAAGCTCTATGGCGGGCGCGTGCCGGCGATCTGCGCCAACAGCCAGGAATATTTCCGCGACGTCTACGACCATCTCTTGCGCATCAACGCCTCGATCGACGATCTGCGCGACACCGCGACCACCGCCATGCAGGTCAATCTCTCGATGGTCACGATCGAGGAGAGCGAGGTGAACAAGCGCCTGGCCGCGTGGGCCGGCATCTTCGCCGTCGCCACCGCCTTCGCGGGGATCTGGGGCATGAACTTCAAGCACATGCCCGAGCTCGAATGGGAATGGGGTTATCCGCTGGCGCTGGTCACGATCGCGACCGCGTGCGGGCTGCTCTTCTGGCGCTTCAAGAAGACGGGCTGGCTGTAGCGGCGCGATGTCGGCGCGGACGCTCGACGCGGAATTCAAGCTTTCGACCGCGCCCTTGGCGGGCGGCGGCAAGCCGCTGGCGCGCGCGCTGGCCGTGTCGATCCTGGTGCACTTGCTGTTGCTGGCGTTGTGGCTGGGCGTCGAGCGGCGCGAATTCGCGCTCCCGCCCGAGCTGGTCGCCATTCCTTTGGAATTGATCGAGCCGCCCGCACCGCCCGCACCTCCGCCGCCACCGCCACCGCCCGCGCCCGCGCCGCCGGCCGAACGCCCGCCGCCGCCACCGCCGCAATTGCGCGAAGCGG
>JAMNXK010000445.1 GCA_023653245.1 Tagaea sp. | reverse complement strand
TCGGCCCAGGCATGCGCGAGCCAAATCTGGCCGGCGGCCGCGGCGGCCTGCTTCTCTTCGATCTTGAGCGCGCGCTTGCCGAAGCCGAGTTTCCAGCGCCCGATCGCCACCGCACCCGACGTCACCACCGCGAGCTCGAGCTTGCGCGCCTTCAACGCCGCCAGATCGGACGCCAGGCCCGCGAGCCATGCGCCGCGGATCGCACCGTCCTCGTCGACCATCAGCGCCGAGCCGGTCTTGATCACCAGGCGCTTGGCCCCGGCGAACGGCGAGGCTGGGGCGTGCGCGCTCATCGGTCGTCCGAATCGCGGCGCATCGCCGCGCGCACGGCCTTGTCGGTCTCGCGCCGTTCGAGCACGGGCGGCACCAGCGCGCGCAAGGTTTCCTTCACGCCCTTGCCCGCGGCCCCGGACAGCGCCAGCACCACTTGGCCGCCGCCGCGCTTCTTGGCCGCGCGCTTGAGGGCGGCGAGTTTCTTCTTCGCGTCCTCGGGATCGATCGCGTCGATCTTGTTGAGGCCGAGAATCTCGGGCTTGGTTTCGATGCCCGCACCGTAGGCTTCGAGCTCGTCGCGGATCTGGTTGTAGGCGGCGGCGACCTTGTCTTGCGTGCCGTCGATCAGATGCAAGATCGCCCCGCAGCGCTCGACGTGACCGAGGAAGCGATGGCCGAGACCCTTGCCTTCGGCCGCACCCGCGATCAGCCCGGGCAGATCGGCGACGACGAGCTCGTCGTCGTCGACGCGCACCACGCCGAGCTGCGGCTTCAAGGTGGTGAAGGGATAGTCGGCGATCTTGGGCTTGGCCGACGTCGTGGCCGCCAGGAAGGTCGACTTGCCCGCGTTGGGCAGGCCCACGAGGCCGACATCCGCGATCAGTTTGAGGCGCAGCCAGATCCAGCGCTCCTCGCCCGGCCAGCCTTGCAAGGCCTTGCGCGGGGCTTGGTTGGTCGAGCTTTTGTAGTGCGTGTTGCCGAAACCGCCGTCGCCGCCTTTGCACATCAACAAGCGCTGGCCTGGCTCGACCATGTCGGCGATCACCGTCGCCTGGTCTTCGTCGAGCAGCGTGGTGCCGACGGGAACCTTGATCGTGAGGTCCTTGCCCGACAGGCCCGAGCGCTGGCGCCCCTCGCCGTGATGGCCCTTCTCGGCCTTGAAATGCTGCGTGTAGCGGAAATCGATCAGCGTGTTGAGATTGGCGACCGCTTCGACGAAGACCGAGCCGCCGCGCCCGCCGTCGCCGCCGTCCGGCCCGCCATACTCGATGAATTTCTCGCGCCGAAAGCTGACCGCGCCGGCCCCGCCGTCGCCGGACTTCACGAAGATTTTGCACTGGTCGAGAAACTTCATCGCGGGGGTCCCAAAAGCGAAGGGGAGCGGCCTGGCCGGCCGCTCCCCTTGTTCGTACGCGAAGACGAAGGGCGGCGCGGCCTACTCGGCGGCGGCCGGCACCGGAGCCATTTCGATCGACACGATGGTCTTGCCGCCGGCCTTGTGGAACTTCACCTTGCCCGGCTTCAACGCGAACAGCGTGTGATCGCGGCCCATGCCGACTTCCTTGCCCGCGACGTAGACCGTGCCGCGCTGGCGGATCAGGATGTTGCCGGCCAGAACCGTTTGGCCGCCCGAGCGCTTGACGCCCAGACGACGGCCCGCGGTGTCGCGCCCGTTGCGCGAAGAGCCGCCCGCTTTTTTGTGCGCCATGGCCCGATACTCCCTTAAGCGACCTTGATGTCGACGATACGCAGCGTCGTTTCGAACTGGCGATGGCCGTTCTTGCGGCGCGAATTCTTGCGGCGGCGCTTCTTGAAGACGATGACCTTGTCGCCCTTGGCCTGCTCGAGCACCGTGGCGGTGACCGACGCGCCGGCGAGGGTCGGCGAGCCGACCTTGGCGATCGCCCCGTCGACGACCATCAGCACGTCGTCGAGCTGGACCGTCTTGCCCGCTTCGGCCGCCAGCTTCTCGACGACGACGACGTCGTTCTTGGCCACTTTGTATTGCTTCCCGCCGGTGCGGATGACTGCGTACATGATCGTTCTCCAGGCCTCGCGTATCCCACCCCCAAAGGCGGGACGACGAAACCGCGCAAAAAACCGGCCGCGAAGGTCCAAAAACCCACGCGGCGTAAGGGCGCGGAATATACGCGCGTTCTTTGCCCTGTCAAGCGCCCGGCGCCAGCCCGTCGAATCCGGCCCAAGCATTTGATTGGAAGGCGGAAATACCTGCGGACAGGGTCGGCGAAGCTTGCTAAACCCCCGTTCCATGGCCGACCCCGCCCCTAGCTTGCTCCAGCGCACGCTGCGCTGGGCGTGGATTCCGATCACGGTGGCGGCGATCTTGGGGTTGGCGCTGCTGGTCGATTGGCGCGCGGTCGGGCGCGAGCTCGCCGAGGCGAGTCCGATCGATCTGGCGCTGATGATGGGGTTGTGGGCGATCTGGCTGTGCGCGCGGCCGATGCGCATGCGCACGCTGGTGCGCGCGACCGGTCAGGGCGATGCCCTGACGCGCAACGACGCCTTCGGCGCGCACGCGGTCGGCCTGGCGGTCAACAATCTGCTGCCGATGCGCGCGGGCGAAGTGGCGATGATCTGGCTGTTGCGCCGGCGCGCGAACGTGCCGGCGGGCAGCGGCGCGTCGGCGGTCGTGCTCGACCGCTTTTGCGATCTGATCGGCGCGCTGGGCGTGTTGACGCTCGCCTTGCTGACGATGCCCGAGCCGCCGGCGGCGATCGAGCGCGGGCTGCCGATTTTCGCGGGCGGCTTGCTGGCGGGCTTGGCGGCGCTGAGTGCCGTCGTGGCGTTGCGCGGCAAGCTCGTCGGACTCGCCGCGCGGATTTTGCCCGGCAAGCTCGTGCCGCCGCTCGGCCATTTGCTCGACGGGCTGGCGGTGCTGGGCCGACCGGCGGTGCTGCTCCAGGTGACGCTGTGGACGGCTTCGATTTGGGGCCTGGCGACGGTGTCGTTCCATTTCGGCGTGCGCGCGGTATGGCCCGAGGCGACGCTGGCGATGGCCGCTTTCCTGATCGGCGTGGTGGCGCTGGCGTTCCTGGTGCCCGCCGCACCGGGCGGCGTGGGGGTGTTCCACGCGGCGTCGGTCTTCGCGCTGTCGGTGTTCGGCGTGCCGGCCGAGGCGGCCTTGGCGTATGCGCTGCTGACCCATGCGCTGACATTTCTGGCGAGCCTGGCGGTGGCGCTGGTCTGGGTACTGACCAACGGGCTGGACCCGCGGATCCTTACCCATCGGATCGAAGAATAGCCGCACTTGCCCCCGGCGCGGTTCGGCGTTAGTTTCCCGGCCCTTCGAGACTGGGGACATCCCCGACGCGGACAGGTGGCCGAGTGGCTGAAGGCGTCAGTCTCGAAAACTGAAATACCGGCAACGGTATCGTGGGTTCGAATCCCACCCTG
>JAMNXK010000444.1 GCA_023653245.1 Tagaea sp. | reverse complement strand
GGCGACGTAATAGAGGAAGCCCGAAGCCCCCTCGAGCACGACGGGCAGGCGCGCCTCGTCGGTCGTCGGCGTGGCCAGGCGCACGAGATCGAGCCCGGCCGCCTTGGCGTAAGGGCGCAGCTCGCGGTCTTCTTCGGGCGGCAGATCGACGACGATCAGGCCATCGGCACCCGCTTCGGCGGCGTCCGTGCAGAAGCGTTCGGGCCCGTAGACATAGATCGGGTTGAAATAGCCCATCAGCACGACGGGCGTGGCCGCGTTCTTCGCGCGGAACTTGCGCAGGATGTCGAGCGTGCCGCGCGTCGACGCGCCCGCACCGAGCGCGCGCAAACCCGCCGCCTGGATCGCCGGGCCGTCGGCCATTGGATCGGAGAAGGGCAGGCCGAGCTCGATCACGTCCGCACCTGCGTCGGGCAGACCATCGACGATGTCTTGGGCGGTCTTGGCGTCGGGATCGCCGGCCATGACGTAGGTCACGAGGCCGGCACGGCGCTCGGACGCGAGCTTGGCGAAGGTGGCGGCCAAGCGGCTCATAGTTTCACGCCCAGACGCTCGGCGAGTGCGAAGATGTCCTTGTCGCCCCGGCCGCAGAGATTCATCACGACGATCTTGTCCTTGGCCATTTTGGGTGCGACTCGCGCGACATGCGCCAGCGCGTGCGCGGGCTCCAGCGCGGGCAGGATGCCTTCGGTGCGCGCGCACAGCTTGAAGCCTTCGATCGCGTCCTCGTCGGTGGCCGCGACGTAGTTCACGCGCTTGATCTCGTGCAGCCAGGCGTGTTCGGGGCCGATGCCGGGATAGTCGAGCCCGGCGGAGATCGAATGCGCTTCCTGGATTTGGCCGTCGTCGTCCATCAGCAGATAGGTGCGATTGCCGTGCAGCACGCCCGGCCGGCCGCCTTGCAGCGAGGCCGCGTGCTTGCCTGTGTTCAAGCCCAGGCCCGCGGCCTCGACCGCGTCCATCGCCACGTCGCGATCGTCGAGGAAGGGATGGAACAGGCCCATCGCGTTCGACCCGCCGCCGATGCAGGCGACCAGCAGATCGGGCAGGCGGCCTTCGGCTTCGAGCATCTGCGCGCGCGCCTCGCGCCCGATCACCGATTGGAAATCGCGCACCATCGCGGGATAGGGATGGGGCCCCGCGACCGTGCCGATGATGTAGAACGTGTCCTCGACGTTCGCGACCCAGTCGCGCAGCGCGTCGTTGAGCGCGTCTTTCAGCGTTCCCGTGCCCGACGTCACGGGCCGCACGTCGGCGCCGAGCATCTTCATGCGGAAGACGTTGGGCGCTTGGCGCTCGATGTCGGTCGCCCCCATGTAGACGACGCATTTCAGGCCGAACAGCGCGCACACCGTGGCGGTGGCGACGCCGTGCTGACCCGCCCCGGTTTCGGCGATGATCCGCGTCTTGCCCATGCGCTTGGCGAGCAGGATCTGGCCCATCGTGTTGTTGATCTTGTGCGAGCCCGTGTGGTTGAGCTCGTCGCGCTTGAAATAGATTTTCGCGCCGCCCAGTTCGGCGGTCAGGCGCTCGGCGAACCACAAGGGCGAGGGGCGGCCGACGTAATCCTTGAGATAGCGGTCGAGCTCGGGCTGGAACGCCGGGTCGCGCTTGGCGGCCTCGTAGGCGCGCTCGACGTCGAGGATCAGCGGCATCAGGGTTTCGGCGACGTAGCGGCCGCCGAAAATGCCGAAATGGCCGCGCTCGTCCGGGCCGGCGCGGAAAGAATTGAGAACGGTCATGGCGCCGAGGGTTATAGCCCGGGGAAATTCCGGGTCAAACCCCGGAATTTTTGGCCGATTCCACGAAGTTACGGATCAAAGCCGGCGATTTGACGCCGGGGGCGGATTCCACCCCCGATGCCACATCGACTTCGCTTGCACCGGAGATCCGGATCGCCTCGGCCACGTTCGCGGGCGTGAGCCCGCCCGCCAGCATCCACGGCAGCGCCACCGATGCGCCGGCGAGAATCGTCCAGTCGAAACTGACCGCGTTGCCGCCGGGCAAAGCGCCGGGGCGCTGGGGCGGCTTGGCGTCGAACATCACGCGTTCGACCGCCCCGGCATAGGTGTCCGCGCGCGCGAGGTCTTCCTTGGCGGAGACGCCGAGTACCTTCATCACCGGCGTGTCGAACTTGTCGGCGATCTCGCGGCAGCGCGCGGGCGTTTCCTTGCCGTGGAGTTGCACGAGGCCGGGCCGCAAAGCGGCGACGATGGCCCCCAGCGTGCCGTCGTCCGCATCGACGACGAGCGCGACGCGCCGCACGCGTGCGGGCAGGGCGGACGCCAGCGACGCGGCGACGGCGGGTGTCACGCTGCGCGGCGAGCGCGGATAGAAATTGAAGCCCGCATAGTCCGCACCCGAATCCGCGACCGCGCGGACCGACTCGGGCGTATTGAGGCCGCAGATTTTGACCGCGATCGTCATGCGAGATCGACGGTTTCGATGTCTGGCGCGAAGCGACGGAAATCGGCTACGTTGTCGGTCAGGATGCGCGTCACGCCGTTGGCCAGCATCGTGGCCGCGATATTGGCGTCGTGGACCAAGCGCCCGACGATGCGGTGGCGACGGACCAACGAGACAAGGATGTCCGCAGCCTCGGCGTTTTCCTGCAATGTCACGAAATTGGCCCGGAATGCCGCGATGTCTTCCAGAGCGACCGCCGGTTCCAGCGGCTGCGGCGCGAATCGCGGATGAGTCGTCACCGCAATGTACTCGCGGAGAATCTGGCTCGTGACGGCGAGCGTCGTCGTTTCGCGGGCCCGAGAAAGCAAACGCAGCGCCAGGTCCCTATTCGGCGATTCGCGGATCGTTGCGAACACAAGAACGTTCGTGTCGATGCAAAGCACGGACTAGCGCCAGTCGTCGCCGTAAATGTCCTCGCGTCGGAGCGAGAGCCCTTTGGGCCAGGGTCCGCAATCGTGCACCGGTAGCACCAGCGGTCCCTTTGGGGGCTGCGGCTCGGCCCGCCGCTCGGATACGACGACCTCGTGCGCGCCGGCGGCGGCCGGCGGCGCCTTGCCGGTGATCGTCCCGTCGGGAGCGATGTCGATGCGGATGCGGATCGAGCCCATGGCGCAATTCTACGCCGCGGCGTCGAATTCCGCCAGAATCCGGCCCAAAGCCGCTTTGGGATCGGCGGCTTGGGAGATCGGCCGGCCGATGACCAGATGATCGGCACCCAGCGTCACCGCTTCGGCGGGGGTCATGACGCGCTTCTGATCGCCCGCCTCGGCCCAGGCGGGCCGAATGCCGGGGACGACGAGCTTGAAGCCGGGCCCGCCGGCCCGGCGCAGCCTTGCGATCTCGTGCGGCGAGCACACCTCGCCGTCGAGCCCGGCTTCGCGCGCGAGCAGCGCCAGGCGCTCGGCCTGATCGCCCAGGGGGCCGCGCTGGCCCACCGCGTCG
>JAMNXK010000443.1 GCA_023653245.1 Tagaea sp. | reverse complement strand
GCCGAGGTGAACGCGACCGCGCGCGTCGAAGCGCAAAGCGAGGATCCCTATGTGCGGCGCATGCGCCCGACCTTCGGCTACGTGATGGCGCTGACCTGGGCGGTGCAGATGGCCGCGGTCGCCTGGGCGATCGTCACGGCGCCCAAGGAAGCCGCGCACGTCGTCGAAGCTTTGGGTGCCTTGTCGCTCATGTGGTCGGTCGGGCTCTCGGTGCTCGGCGTCTATGTCTACAAGCGCTCCTCGGACAAGGCGTTGAGCGCCGGCGCGACACCCGAGGGCGCGTTCGCCACCCTCGCGCGCGTTCTCGATCGCAAGCCCCGTTGAACAGGAGAAAGACCATGGCCCGCTACACGAAAGACCAGCTCGCCGGTTTCGTCGCCGATCCGCGCTATCGCGACCGCAAGCATCCCGAGCACGAAGCGCATCTCGACTTCACCGTGCAGGCGTTCGAGGAGACCTATCCCGATCCCGTGGCGCCCACGCCCGAGCAAGAAGAATGGGCCAAGCGCGAGGAGAAACGCTTGCGCGATCTGGTGGCGTTGCCCGCCTATCGCGACAAGCGCGATCCCGACCACGCCAAGACGTTCGCCGACGTGACGCGCGGCTACGACAAGCTCAACGCCGTGCTCTACGGCACGCCCGCGTCCGACGGCGAGACGACGAAGCCGGCACTGCGCGACCCGCTCGATCCCGTGATGCCGCCGCCCGCCGCATTCGCGCGGGCGATGAGTGCTCCGCAATCGGCCCAGGCCGGCCAGGCGTCGGGGGCGGCGGCCGCGCCACGGCCGATCCATCAAGTCAACCCGCCGCCGCCTGCCGACCCCCAACAACGCTATCCGAACCCGAACGCGCTGCGTGAGACCGACGACGAGCGCGCGCAACGGCGGATCAACCAGGAGAACTGGGAGAGCCAAATTCGCGACCAGCGGGCACTGCGGCTGGCGAGCCGCGCGCCCGAAGAACACGACTCCGACCCGATGCATTGGTGGCGCATGCCGGTTCCCGGCGGCCGCATCCGCGAGATCGACGCGCAAGGCGAGGGGCATTTCGGCGCGCGCCGCGTCCGCCCGACAGGACCCGCCGGCCATGCCGGTATCGACATCGAAGCGGCACCCGGCGCGCAAGTTGTCTCGCCTGTCGATGGGGTTGTCGTCGTACCCCAAGGCCAGCCGGACGACGGAACCGGGCGCCGCGCGATCGTCATCCGTACCGACGACGGGCACCAATTCCGCATGTTGTACGTGTCCCGTGACGCCAACATCCGCGACGGTGCGAGAGTGGTCGCGGGACAGACGACTCTCGGAACGGCGATCGACAACCGAACGCTCTATCCCGGCGCGCAAGGAATGACCAACCACATCCACATGGAAGTCCACAAGAACGACCGGCCACGCAACCCCCGGCCATTCATGCGGCGTGACTGACGCTTAGTCCGCGTACCAGCGATAGCGATCGTACCGGTCGGACACAACGAAAACCCACCCGCGACGTTTCCGCTCGACGACGATGAGGAAGTCGGTCCAAAGCGAACCCTCGCAGGATGCGCCGCTTGCCGGGCACATGCTCTGTCGGACCCAGAACTGCGCGACGACGGCACGCCGGGCCGTCATCGGGGAGAGATCGACATCGATTTCGCCGAGGAGCGCCTCTTGCATCGCCTCCAGTCGCTCGAAGGGGACGATGCCACCGCGCGCGACTCGATACTCGATACGGTCGTAGCGTTGTGGATTGTAGACAAGACTGTAGTGACCGCCCGAACATTCGGGACGTTGCTCGACAACTCCGCAGACGACCATCGTCTGAACGAAACAGACCGGATCGCTTCGGTCGCCCAGGCACGGCGAGCTTTGCGCCCACGGCGTGGCGAACTCGATCTTGTTGGGATCGAAGCGCAGCGCAGGCCGGTTCTGCGCCGCAGCGGAACCGGCGAGCAGCGCCAAGGCGAGTGCTAGGAAGCTCGTGCGCATGGCCGCAGGATTGCGCTTCTTCGCCGCGTCGTCAACCCGACGCGAGACGCAATGACGCCGCAACTTCGGGCGATCGTTCGGGCGATGCGCATCTTCGTTGTGATCGTGGCGGCGCTCCTCGCCGGCGCGTGCGACCCCCTCTACGACGATGGTTTTTGCGGCACGACGACCGCTGGGACGATCGGCCGAAAGACGCGGTCATCGCCGCGTGGCCGGGCGTCACGCGGCGATCCGCCGGCGCCGGCGCATTTGGGGCCGGCGCTCGACGCTGAAGAGGCGGAGCTATGGCGCGCGCGCCGCGACGAGGCGCATGGGTGGACGACCGGGCCTCGGCGCTCGCGCCATCTGGAAAGCCTTTCGTCGTTGGGTCTGCTGGCTGTCCGACGGGAAGCGGCGCGCGAACGGCAATTCGTCGGAATTGCGCGTAAGACAGCGCTTCGCCACAATTCCGAGCATGCATCCCGTGCGGCAGAATCGAGCGCTTTGGGCGTTGTTCGTCGCCGCGCTACTCGTGGGGCTCGGCAACGATTTCGTTTTCGCCGCGATCGAATCGCCGTGGCCGTTCTACGCTTTCGATTGGGCGGTCAAGGGCGCGATCCTCGCGACGGTGATCGCACTTGGCGGACTCGCGCGGCCGGCAGGCGTTCCGAACGATGTCGATCCCGGCAAGGCATTCTCATGGATCGCCGGTTTGGGCGCCGCGATCTTCGCGATGGCGCTCCTCCAGCTATGGATGCCGGAGGGCGCGCGGATCTTCGATTCGCCGCGCTATGGATCGACGATGCTGGCGATCCTCGACGGGACGCTCGGCCTGGCGCTCAGCGCCGCCGCGGAGGAGGGGATTTTCCGGGTGCTGGCGCTGCGCCTGTTCGGCCCCGCGGGATGGTTCGTGCCGACGGCGGCCTTCGCCGCGATCCATTGGGGTGCGGGCTGGCCTTCGGTGGCCGTGGCGTTCGCGGCGGGCGCGCTGCTGTGGATCGCCTATCGCCGCACGGGCTCGTTCTTCGTCGTGACGTGCGCGCACTATCTGGGCAATCTCGCGACCTATGTCTTGCTCAGGTGACCGACGCCGCCCGAATAGCGCGCCAGCGCGGGACTTGCTAGGTTCCGCTCCGCGATGACCACGAAGATCTATCACATGTGCCGTGCCGATGAATGGGCGTACGCCACGCGCACGGGAAGCTACGACGGCTCGTCGCAAGACAAGGCCGACGGCTTCATCCATTTCTCGAACGCCGCACAGATCGTCGTCTCGGCGGCCAAGCATCGCGCGGGCCAAGACGATCTGGTGCTGATCGAGGTCGCGGCCGAATCGCTCGGCGCCGCGCTCAAATGGGAGGCCTCGCGCGGCGGCGCGTTGTTCCCGCATCTCTATGGCGCGCTCGACGTGGCGAAGGTGATCCGGCACGCGCCCCTCAAGCTCGGGCCGGAGGGGCGCCACG
>JAMNXK010000442.1 GCA_023653245.1 Tagaea sp. | reverse complement strand
GCGCCGCAATCGCCGGCGTTGCAGCCGATCTTGGTGCCCGTCAGGCCGAGTTCGTCGCGCAGCATATCGGCGAGGCGCGCGATGGGCGCGACATCGACGCTTTGCGGCGCGCCATTGAGGGTGAAGTCGATCCTCACGCCAGGCCCTCCAGCACGCGCTTCACGCAGACGAGGGCCGCGTCGCGCCGGTATTCGGCCGTGCCGCGTACGTCGTCGATCGGCGTCAGCGGCGACAGATGTTCGGGTGCCGCGATTTTCGCCATGTCCAAAAGCTTGGCGCCCGTTAGCGCCGCTTCGAGCGCGGGCAAGCGCTGGGCCGCCGCCGAGCACGCGCCCACGGCGACGCGCGCGGCGCGGACCGTGCCGCCGTCGGTCTCGACATTGGCCGCGACCATCACGATGGAGATGACGAGATATTTGCGCGAACCGAGCTTCAGGAACGCCGAGCGCGCCGGCCGGTCGGGCACGAGAATCGCGGTCACCAGCTCGTCGGCGTGCCGCGCGGTCTTGCGATTGCCGAGCACGAACTCGGCGAGCTTCAACACGCGCGTGCCGCGCAGGCTCGCCAGTTCGACCGACGCGTCGAGCGCCAACAGCGGCGGGACGCCATCGGCGGCGGGCGAGGCGTTGCAGATATTGCCCGCGAGCGTGCCGGCGTTCTGGATCTGCACGCCGCCGATTTCGCGCGCGGCGGCTTTGAGCGCGTCGAACTCGGGCGGCAGATCCGCGGCGATCAGATCGGACCAGGTGACGCGGGCCGAAATGCGCCAGCCGTCGCGACCGCGCGAGATCGCATCGAGGCCTTCGATCGCCGTCACGTCGAGCACGTCGTCGTCGAGCGGCTTGCCGACGCGCGCGGGGTAGAAATCGGTGCCGCCGGCCAGAAGCACGCGGGGTTTCTCGGCGAGTGCCGCGAGGGCTCCGGACAAAGTCGAGGGCCGCGTCCAGCTCGCCATGGCGTTCCCTACTCGGCCGCCGCGCGCAGATCGAGCCGCTTCAAGCAGCGGTCGATCCATTGCGCCGTGAGTTTTTCCTGCAGCGAATTCTGCTTGAGGCGCTCGTTCAGCGCCTCGAAATCCACTTTGTCGAGTTTCTGATCCTGGTCGAAGCAGGAGAACACCACCGTGCGCGCGCCGGTCTCGGGATCGACATGGGGCTGCAGGCACTGGGCGCAGATCTCCTTCATCATGCATTGCATGGGCGAGTTGATCGAGCCGATCGCTTCGTGCCCGGGCTTCACGCACGGCTTCAGCAAACCGTGCCGCGCTTTGCCCACCGCCTGCATCATCCGATCCGAGCCGATGGCGACGATGCGATCGCAATCCTGGAGCTTGACCGGTGCCTCGCCGAGTTTGCCGGTCGCGTAGGCTTCCATCGCGGCCACGATATTGCCCACGAAGCTTTTGTCCTGCGGACGGCGCGCCGGGAATCCAGGCGCTTCGTCGCAGGCCCAGATCACCACGTCGGCCGCGGCTTCGATCTGCTCGACCTTGTAGCGGTCGCGCAGCGCCTTGTAGCCGGCGAAATAGACGACCTTCGAGCCCGCCTTGCGCAACGCCGCACCGATCGAGAACAGCACGGCATTGCCGAGCCCGCCGCCGACCAGCGCCACGGTCTCGCCCGCCGGCGTATGCGTGGGCGCGCCCGTCGGACCCATCAAAACGACGTTCTCCCCCGGCACCAGCCACGCGCACAGATCGGACGAGCCGCCCATCTCCAACACGATGGTCGCGAGCAGGCCTTTCTCGACATCGACCCAGGCGCCGGTCATGGCGAGGCCTTCCATCGCCAGGACCGTACCGTCGATCTTCTTGGCGAAGGCCTCGTAATTCTGCAGGCGATAGAACTGCCCGGGCCTGAAATTGCGCGCGGCCGCCGGCGCCTTCACGACGACTTCCACGATGGTGGGCGTGAGGCGATTCACCGCGTGCACGGTGGCGCGCAGATTCGCATCGAGCGTCGCGCGCAATTCCGCCCACGCGATCTTCGAGGCGGGCCGCCCGGCGAGCGCACGGCTGACGACGGGATAGCCCTGCTTGGCCGAGCCCATCGCCTTCACCACATTGCCGGAATAGGACGGGTGCAGATCGCCGAAGTACGAAATGCGCGGCGGCCCTTCACCGGCCTGCACCAGCACATGCGGGATCGCGGGCTTGGACGTCGCGCGCTCGGGCTCGACGGGCGAGCCGTCTTCGGCGACGGCCGCGAAAAACTTGCCGTGCAGCTCGACCACACCCGGCGCATCGTGCGCCAGCACCGTGTTGGGATGCGTGCCGGCGGCGACCAGAATGGCGCGCGCGGGCAGCGTGCGCTCGGCGCCGTCGGCGGTTTTCACCTTGAGCGCTTTGGCCGCACCGTATTCGTCGGTCTCGACGGCGAGCGGCGTCAGGCCTTCGGCGAAATCCACGCCTTCTTCGAGCGCCTTGGCGACTTCCTCGTGATTGAGGGTGTAGCTCGGCGCCTCGATCAGCTTGCGCCGATAGGCGATGGTCGCCCCGCCCCACGACGCGAGCAAATGCGAGAAATTGGGTTCGCGGCCAGCACGCTTGGCGGTTTCGCGCTCGGCGCCCAGTGCTACCGCATGCGCGAGCCATTCCTCGGCGATGGCGCGGTCCTCGGCCGACCAGGTTCTGCGCACGGAAGTCTCGCCGCGCTCGGCGACGAGCGTCGCGTGGCGTGCCGCGAATTTCTCGACCTGGCGGACGTAATAGGCGAGCGACTCGGTCGCCGTGTCGATCGCGGTCAAACCGCCGCCGATCACCACCACCGGCAAACGCAGCGTGAGGTTGGCGATCGAATCCTTCTTCGCGGCGCCCGTCAGCTGCAGCGCCATCAGGAAGTCCGACGCCTGGCGCACGCCGCGCGCGAGGCCGCCCGGCATGTCGACGATGGTCGGCTTGCCAGCCCCCATGCACAGCGCCACGTGATCGAAGCCCATCGCCCACGCGTCGTCGAAGCCGAGCGTGCCGCCGAAGCGCACGCCGCCATACATGGCGAAACGCTGGCGCCGTTCGAGCAGCAGGCGGATGAGCTTCAGGAAATTCTTGTCCCAGCGGACCGTGATGCCGTATTCGGCCACGCCGCCGAACCCGGCGAGCACGCGCTCGTCGAGATTCTCGTACAGCGCGTTCACGTCGCGGATGGGTTCGAAGCCGGCGCGCGCGCCGGACGCCTCCACACCCGAGATCGAAGCCGGCAGCGGCTCGATCTTGAGCCCGTCGATGGCCGCGACCGCGTGGCCGTCGTTCATCAGATGATGGGCGAGCGTGTAGCCGGCGGGCCCGAGGCCGACGACCAGCACCTTGTAGCCGCTGTCGGGCTTGGGGATCGGCCGGCGGATATTGAGCGGGTTCCAGCGCGTGAGCAGCGAATAGATCTCGAAGCCCCAGGGCAAGGCGAGCACGTCCTTGAGG
>JAMNXK010000441.1 GCA_023653245.1 Tagaea sp. | reverse complement strand
GATCCTCACCGGAAGGCGCGCGCGTATCGGCACGTTGCGCCAGGGCGGCGGGCTGTCGGGCTTCACCAAGCGTTCGGAGAGCGAATTCGATCCGTTCGGCGCGGCGCATTCCTCGACGTCGATTTCCGCGGCGCTGGGCATGGCGGTGGCGCGCGACTTCGCGGGCGTGAAGCGCCATTGCATCGCCGTGATCGGCGACGGCTCGATGTCCGCGGGCATGGCCTACGAGGCGATGAACAACGCCGGCGCCATGCGCGCGCGGTTGATCGTCATCCTCAACGACAACAACATGTCGATCGCCCCGCCGGTCGGGGCGATGAGCGCCTATCTTTCGCGCCTGCTCTCCTCGCGCCCTTACGTGAGCTTGCGCTCCCTCGCGCGCGAAGTCGCCAAGCAGCTGCCCCGGCCGCTGTTCCAGGCGGCCGAGCGCGCCGAGGAATTCGCGCGCGGGCTCGTCTCGGGCGGCACGTTGTTCGAGGAGATGGGCTTCCATTATGTGGGCCCGATCGACGGGCACAATCTCGACCATCTGCTGCCGGTCTTGCGCAACGTGCGCGACTCCCGCGAGGACCGGCCCGTGCTGATCCACGTGGTCACGCAGAAGGGCCGCGGCCATCCGTTCCCGGCCGAGGCCGAGGACAAGTACCACGCGGTCGGCAAGTTCGACGTCGCCGTGGCCAACGACGGCGCCTTGCGCGCGGTCCCGAAGCCGGCGGGCGCCAAGGCGCCGACCTATACGCGCGTCTTCGCCGACGCGCTGATCGCGGCGGCCGATCGCGATCCCAAGATCGTGGCTGTCACCGCCGCGATGCCCTCGGGCACGGGGCTCGATGTCTTCGCCAAGGCCCATCCCAAGCGCTGTTTCGACGTCGGTATCGCCGAGCAGCACGCCGTGACCTTCGCCGCCGGCATGGCCGCCGACGGGCTCAAGCCCTTCGTAGCGATCTATTCGACCTTCCTGCAGCGCGGCTACGACCAGCTCGTGCACGACGTGATGCTGCAGAAACTTCCCGTGCGTTTCGCGCTGGACCGTGCCGGGCTCGTCGGCGCCGATGGCGCCACGCATGCCGGCGCTTACGATCTCGCCTATCTCGGCTGCCTGCCCGATTTCGTGGTGATGGCGCCGGGCGACGAAGCCGAGCTCGCGCGCATGGTCGCCACATGCGCCGCCTACGACCAAGGCCCGATCGCCGTGCGCTTCCCGCGCGGCGAAGGGATCGGCGTGGCGATGCCCGCCGAAAGCGAGACGCTGGCGCTCGGCAAGGGCCGCGTTTTGCGCGAAGGGACGAGCGTCGCCATCCTCAATCTCGGCGCGCGTCTGGCCGAGTGCGCCAAGGCGTGCGACGAACTCGCGCGCCACGGGCTGTCGGCGACGCTCGCCGATATGCGCTTCTTGAAGCCGCTCGATCTGGACCTGACGCTGCGCCTCGCCCGCGCGCACGAGGTCGTGCTGACGGTCGAGGAAGGTGCCGCCGGCGGCTTCGGGGCGGCCGTGCTGCACGCTTTGGCGCAAGCCGGCGCGCTCGATGCGGGCCTCAAGATCCGCACCCTCGCTTTGCCCGACCGCTTGATCGATCACGACACGCAAGAACGGCAATACGCCGAAGCCGGGCTCGATGCGCGCGCCATCGCGAGCGCGGCATTGACGGCGCTGGGCCGCGCCGAAAAGCGCGCTTGAAGAAGCGCCTTGATCAGCTCCTCGTCGAGCGCGGCCTGGCCGAAAGCCGTGCCAAGGCCCAAGCCGCGATCATGGCCGGGCTGGTCTTCGCGGGCGACAAGCGCCTGGACAAGCCGGGCACGCCGGTGGCCGAGGATATCGCCCTCGAGGTCAAGGGCCAGCCGCATCCCTGGGTGAGCCGGGGCGGGGTCAAGCTCGCCCACGCGCTCGACGAGTTCGCGATCGACGTCGCGGGCAAGATCGCGATCGATGTGGGGGCTTCGACCGGCGGCTTCACCGACGTGCTGCTGACCAAGGGGGCGGCCAAGGTCCACGCGATCGACGTGGGCCAAGGCCAGCTCGCCTGGAAGCTGCGCACCGATGCGCGCGTGATCGTGCTGGAGAAAACCAACGCGCGCCATCTCACCCGCGATCACGTGCCCGAGGCGGTCGATCTCGTGGTGTGCGATGCGAGCTTCATCGGGCTGGAGACCGTGCTGCCCGCCGCCCTCGCTTTGGCCAAGCCGGGTGCGGTTCTGGTCGCGTTGATCAAGCCGCAATTCGAAGTCGGCAAGGATCGGGTCGGCAAAGGCGGAGTGGTGCGCGATCCCGCCCTGCACGCGGAAGTCCGCGCGCGCATCGCGGCCTGGCTGCCCGCGCAAGGCTGGGCGGTGTTCGGCGAAGGCGAAAGCCCGATCCTCGGGCCCGAGGGCAACCGCGAATTCCTGGTCGCGGCGCGGAAATCTCAGTAGAGCGTGCCCACCATCGCACCCATGAAACACGTGGCGAGCGTACCGGCGACCAGCGACTTGAGCCCGAGCGCGACGATCTCCGGCCGCCGCTCGGGGCACATGGTCACGAGGCCGCCGATCATGATGCCGAGCGAGCCGAAATTGGCGAAGCCGCACATCGCATAGAGCAAGATCACCCGCGTGCGCTCGGACAGCCCCGCGCCGCCTTCGCCCGCCAAGGCGAGGTAGGCGACGAACTCGTTGAGCGCGGTCTTGAGGCCCATCAGTCCGCCGGCTTGCGCCGCCTCGGCCCAAGGAATGCCCATCGCCAAGGCGATCGGCACGAAGACCCAGCCGAGCATGCGCTGCAGCGTCAGCGGCGCGCCCGCGATCTCGGGCAGCCAGGACAGGCCGGCATTGACCAGGGCCACGAGGGCGACGAGCACGATCAACAGCGCGCAGATATTGAGCAACAGCTCCAGGCCCGCGGCCGTGCCCTTGACGATGGCGTCCATCGTGCCTTGCGCCACGGGTTCGAGCGGCACGAGCTCGGCGTCGGTCGCCGCTTCGCCGGTCTCGGGCACCATCATCAGGCCGATCAGGATCGACACGGGTGCCGACAGCAGCGAGGCGATCACGATATGCCCGAACGCGTCGGGCACCGCGCGGGCGACGATGGTCGCGTAGAGCACCATCACCGTGCCCGCGATCGACGCCATGCCGCCGGCCATCACCACGAACAGCTCGGACCGCGAGAGCTTGGCGACGTATGGGCGCACGAAGAGCGGCGCCTCGACCATGCCGACGAACACGTTGGCGGCCGTCGACAGGCCCACCGCCCCGCCCACGCCCATCGTCCGGCGCAAGCCCCAGGAAATGGCGCGCACGATCCGCGGCAGCACGCCCCAATGGAACAGCAGCGTGGTCAGCGCGCTCATCACCAGCACGATGGGCAGGGCTTGCAAGGCGAGCACGAACGCCGCACCCGGGAATTTCTCGTCGAAGGGCAGGGGGCCGCCGCCCAG
>JAMNXK010000440.1 GCA_023653245.1 Tagaea sp. | reverse complement strand
TCGTCCTCATCCTGAGCCCGTCGAAGGATGAGGACACGCATTCACTCCGCCGCGTCTTGTTTGGGCTTCCAGGAATCGACGTAGCCGGTCCACTCCACGCCCTCGGGCAGGCGGTGGATATCGACCGCGTCGCGCGTGTCGATCATCACCGCGACCTCGTCGAGCATCTGCCCGCCTTGCGGATTCTGCGCGGCCATGGCGAAGGCCTTGGGATGCGGCCCGTGCGGAAAGCCGCACGGATGCAGCGTCGCCATCCCGGCGTGGATGTTGTCGCGGCTGAAGAACTTGCCGCGGTGATAGAAGATGATCTCGTCGTAATCGTCGTTGTTGTGGAAGAACGGCACTTTGAGGGCGCCGGGATCGCTCTCGGCCGGGCGGGGTGCGAAGGTGCACACGACGAAGCGGTTGGCCACGAAGGTCGAATGCACCGAGGGCGGCAGGTGGTAGCGATGGCTCATCACGGGCCGCATGTCGCGCCAATTGACCTTCACCGGCACGAGATCGCCGTGCCAGCCGATCGCGTCCAACGGATTGAACGGATAGGTCATGGTGGTGAACTTGCCGCCGCGCTTGATCACCACCCGCGTTTCGATCTCGCCTTGCTGGGCTTTGAACGCGTCGTCGATGACCGGCGTTTCGAGCACCGCCGGATCGAAGATCGCGTGCTTGCCCAGGATGCCCTTCTCCGGCAGGCGGAAGGAATCGTTGGTCGCCTCGATCAGCAGGATCGTCGCGGCACCCTTGGGCTCGATGCGCCACATCGTGGCGCGCGGCAGCAGGATGTAGTCGCCGTCGCGGAAACTCATGCGCCCGTAATCGCAGTGGAGATCGCCTTCGCCGTCGTGCACGAACAGCAGCTCGTCGCCGTCGGCGTTGCGCGCGAGATGGTCCATCGTTCCCGCCACGCGCCACTGGCGGAACTTCATCGCGGCGTTGGCGGCGATGGGCGCCGCTTCGAAGGGCGAGGCGGTCAGCATGTTGATCTTGCGCAGATCGAAGGCGCGCGGACGCAGCTCGCCCTCGAACGCGCGCCAGCCCGTCGGCGGATGCGCGTGGTACATGTGCGTGGCCGGGCCGAAGAAACCTTCCTTGCCGAGTTCGCGCTCGTAGCTGCCCTCGGGCAGATCGCAATGCGCCTGTTTGGAGGCGAGGCCCTGCGACAGCGGGAACGAAATCCAGTTCTTCATGGCGATCTCCCTCACGCGCTCTTGAGTTTGCCGCGGCGGATCTGGTCGAGCTCGATGGATTCGAACAGCGCCTTGAAATTCCCCTCGCCGAAACCTTCGTCGCCCTTGCGCTGGATGAGCTCGAAGAAGATCGGCCCGATCGCGGTTTCGGTGAAGATCTGCAGCAGGCGCCCGCCATCCTCGGTCGGCGCGCCGTCCATCAGGATCTTGTTCTTCTTGAGCCGCGCGACGTTCTCGCCATGGCCGGGCAAGCGCTTGTCGATCAGCTCGTAATACGTGTCGGGCGTGGACAGGAACTTGACCTTGTTCTTCCGCAAGCCTTCGACCGAGGCGAAGATGTCGTCCGAGCCCAAGGCGATGTGCTGGATGCCTTCGCCGTTATAGGCCTCGAGATACTCGGCGATCTGCGATTTGTCGTCCGAGCTTTCGTTGATCGGGATGCGGATCTTGCCGCACGGGCTGGTCATCGCGCGCGATTTGAGGCCCGTGAGCTTCCCCTCGATGTCGAAATAGCGGATCTCCTTGAAATTGAAGAGCCGCTCGTAGAACTCCGCCCAGCGGTCCATGCGCCCGCGATGCACGTTGTGGGTCAGATGGTCGATATAGGTGAGGCCCGCCCCCTTGGGCGCGCGGTCCGCCCCTGGCAGCCAGCGGAAATCGACGTCGTAGATCGAGCCCGACGGGCCGTAGCGATCGACGAAATAGATCAGCGAGCCGCCGATCCCCTCGATCGCCGGAATGGCGAGTTCCATCGGGCCGACATTGTTGTGGAAGGGCTTGGCGCCGAGCGCCAGCGCGCGCTTGTAGGCGGCCGCCGCGTCCGCCACGCGGAACGCCATCGCGCACGCCGAAGGCCCGTGCACGCGCGCGAAGGCCTGCGCGAAGGAATTGGGCTCGGCGTTGACGATGAAGTTGATCCCGCCCTGGCGATAGAGCGTGACCTTCTTCGAGCGATGCTTGGCGACGGCGACGAAGCCGAGCGAGACGAAGAGCTTCTCCAGCGCCTTCACGTCGGGTGCCGTGTACTCGACGAATTCGAAGCCGTCCGTCCCCATCGGGTTGGACTTGGCGATCGTGCGGCGCGCGGGCATCGGTTCCTCCGGGGGTTCTTGACGGGGGTCAAGTTGGCGGGTAGAATAGTTACACATGAAACTAATTGCAAGCCCCCGCCAAGCACCCGCGCCGGAAGGGGAATTCGCCCTCGAAGCGTTCCTGCCCTACCGGCTGTCGGTGCTGTCCAACACGGTGTCCGACGCGATCGCGCGGCTCTATCGCGACCGTTTCGGACTGTCGATCGCCGAATGGCGCTGCATGGCGGTGCTCGGGCGCTTCGCCCCCCTGGCGGCGCGCGACGTCGCCACGCGCACGGCGATGGACAAGGTGCAGGTCAGCCGCGCGATCGCGTCGTTGCGCGCGCGCGGGCTCGCTTTGCAAGCGACCGACACCAAGGACCGGCGGCGTTCGAAGCTCGCTTTATCCGCCGCCGGACGGCGCATGCACGACGAAATCGTGCCGCTCGCCCGCGACGCCGAAGCGCGGCTGCTGCGCGACCTCGCCCCCGAAGACCGCGCGCGGCTCGGCGCGCTGCTCGCCCGGCTCCAGCGCGCCGCGATGGGGCTTTAGCGCCGCAGCAGCGGGAACGCGGCGAAGGCGAGTTGCGCGGCGAGGCCCAGCGCCGGGCCGGTTTCGGCGTATCGCGTGAGATGCTCGGCGAAGCTCCTTCCGGCGAGCAGGACGGACAGGCTCGCCTCGGCCGCCATCAGTAGGACGAAAGCGAGTCCGCCCATGACGAGACGGGCGCCCGCGCCGCGCGGCACGCGAAACCGCCGCACGCACCAGCCACAGACGATCCAGGACGCGGCGAGCATGATCGGCAATTCGATCGTCGTGGCGAGGAGTTCCCCGATCGCCGGCGCCACCGCCAGCACCCGCGCGGCGCCCAATACGAAGCCAAGCGCGAAGATCAGCGCGAAATAGACCGCACCGGCGCGCAACGCCGGGCTCACTTCTCCGCCGCGCGCGCCGCCAGGGCGATCGCCGCCGCCACGAAGGCGAAGCCCACGAACAGCAACGGCCCGGCCGCTTCGCCCAGCACCAGCGCCCCGCCCAGCGCCGCCGCCAGCGGATTGAGCGTCACGCACAGCGCCACGCGCGAGGCCGGGATGCGCTCGAGCGCCTTGAACCACAGATAGAAGCTCAGGAAGCCGCCGGGGATGGCGAGCCAAGC
>JAMNXK010000439.1 GCA_023653245.1 Tagaea sp. | reverse complement strand
TCTCGCCGCGCTTTTGCGCGAGCGCGATCGGCTCGAACTGGAACAGCAGGTCGTAGCCGAACGCGCCATAAAGCCCGAGGAACCCGTCGGTGAGGCCCTGGAACTCCGCCACGATCCGGCGCAAGGGCGAGAACAGCGAGGGTTGCTGGCTGCGCTTCTCCTCGGGGAAGGGGGCGGCGGCGGGCAGGATCTCGATCGTGCGCGTGGTCTCGGTGCGCGCCACGACGTTCGCGCCCTCGATATCGGCGAGCACGGGATCGAGCAGATCCAGGATCGTGCACCCTCGCGCGTTGAGCGCGCGCAGTTCCAGGCGCTTGCCCCCGCCGACGAGTTCGAGCGGCGGATCGGCGAAGCCGAACTCCCAGCGCGAGTAGCGGCCCGGGTAGTCGACGCCCGAGGAGAACAAGCCGCCGCGCGTGCGGTCGAGCTTCTCGGCGAAACCGTCGAGCGCGGTTTCGTAGGGCAGCGGATGCCGGGTGCGGCTCAGCGTCAGGCCGGTCTTGGTGACGAATTCGGTGCGCATGGCGGAATTCCTGGAAATCGGGAAAGCCGGACGGACTCCCGAGGAAGGGAGCGTGACGAACGGCCGAAAACGGGCGGAAAAAGGGGAAAGGGTTGGCTGGCGCTCAGCGCCACCAACGGGACCAGCGGACGATACGGCGCGCGGTCGGGCTCATGCGGAAAACGAACTCCCCTACCGCCGAACGCTAGCAGGCCTCGGCTTGGCCTGTCCAGCGCCGCCGAGACGTTCCACCGCCAGATCGAGGAAAACCCGCAATTTGGGCGGCACCGCGAAGCCCGGGCCGGGGGCGGGGTAGAGCACGGCGATGGGCACGCTCGGGGGTGCGAAGGCGTCGAGCACCGTCGTCAAGCGCCCGTCGGCCAAGGCGTCGCGCGCTTGGTATTCGGGCAGGCGCGCGATACCGGCGCCGGCGATCGCGGCGGCGAGGACCGCGCCGGGCGCGTCCGCGCGCACGCGCCCGGCGATCGCGATTTCGCGCGCCTTGCCGCCGGCGCGAAACCGCCACGCGACGCTGCGCCCCGCGCCGATCCACACCACGCATTCGTGCGCTGCGAGATCGGCGGGCGTTTTCGGCGTGCCGTTGCGCGCGAGATAGGCGGGTGCGGCCAAGGTCAGGATCGCGGTCTCGGCCACGCGGCGCGCGATCAAACCGCCCGGCGCGCCCGCGCCCACGCGCAAGGCCGCATCGAAGCCTTCCTCGATCAGATCCACCGGCCGGTCGGCCAGGCGCAGATCGACGCTCAGCTCGGGGTGGCGGCGCGCGAGTTCGGCCGCCAACGGGGCGACGTGCAGCGCGCCGAACTGCGTCGGGGCGCTCAACCGCAACACGCCGGCCGGAAGCGCGCGCGCGCCGCGCAACGCCGCTTCCGCGGCGGCCAGCTCGCCGATCGCCCGCCGCGCCGGCCCGAGAAAGGCGAGCCCCGCCTCGGTCAGCGAGAGCGCGCGGGTGGTGCGCCGCGCGAGCCGCGCGCCCAAGCGCTTTTCGAGTGCTGCGAGCAGGCGGCTCGCCCGCGCCGGGCCCAGGCCGAGCGCGCGCGCGGCGGGCGCGAGCGCGCCGTGGGCGGCGACCGCGACGAACAGCTCCAGGGCGGCGAGACGGTCGCTCATTCATGTCCAGATCGAGAGAGTGATTGTCGATAATATCGATTTCGGAGATACGGGGAAAGCGCGAATGTGGCGGCGCGACGGAAGCGGGCACCCCCACCCGCCAGCCCCGCCGCCAGGAGAGACCCTCGTGACCCAGATCGCCCGCATCGCCCCCGAAACCGCCACCGGCCGCGTCGCCGAAACCTTCGCCACGATCCGCGGCAAGTTCGGCGCCGTGCCGGACATGTTCCGCGCGCTGGCCAATTCGCCCGCCGCCCTCGACGGCTATTTCGCCTTCGCCGGGGCGCTGTCGGCGGGCGCGCTCGGCGCCAAGATCGCCGAAGCGATCGCGCTCGCCTCGGCCAAGCGCCATGGCTGCGATTTCTGCGCGGCCGCGCACGGCCAGCTCGCCAAGGCGGCCGGCTTGTCGGCGGCCGAGATCGCTTCGGCGCGCGACGCGAAATCCCCCGACGCCAAGACCCAGGCCGCCCTCGATCTCGCGCGCGCGTTCTGGGACAATGCCGGGCGCGACGCGCAAGGCGCCGTGGGCGCGGCGAAGAAGGCGGGCTTGAGCGACGGCGACATCGCCGAAATCGCGGCCTCTGTCGCGCTCAACGTCTACACCAACTTCTTCAACAACCTGGCGCAGGTCGAGCCGCCGGCCGCGTGGAAAGCCGCGGCGTAAGGAACGGGACCATGGCACGGCATTTCGGCGAGCTGGCGTTCACTGACTCGGTGAAGCGCTTCCAGGAGCAGGACGGCTCGGCGGCGGGCTATGCGCGCGCGCAAGCCCGCGGCGGCCGAAATGCCGTGACCGAGGATTTGGCGGCCTTTCTCGCCCAGTGCCGGTCCTTCTACATGGCCAGCGCATCAGCGGAAGGCTGGCCCTATCTGCAGCATCGCGGCGGGCCGGCGGGATTCCTCAAGCCGCTCGACGCGCGCACGCTCGCCTTCGCCGACTTCGCCGGCAACCGGCAATTCATCAGCCTCGGCAATCTCGCCGAGAACGACCGGGTCTTGATCTTCCTGCCCGATTACGCGCATCGCCAGCGGATCAAGATTTGGGGCCGCGCCAGGATCGTCGAAGACGATCCGGCGCTGCTCGCCCGGTTGAGCGATCCCGGCTACGACGCGAAGGCCCAGCGCGCGATCGTGATCGCGCTCGAAGCCTGGGACGGGAATTGCCCGCAGCATATTCCCCAGCTGCTGCCGGCCGAGGACGTGGCCGAACTCGTGACCGGCTTGCGCGACCGCGTCGCCGATCTCGAAAAGCGCTTGAAGGAAGCCGGGCTCGATCCGCGTTAAGCTCCACCGCGTGCGATTCCCGTGGACGGATCGGACGGGACGGATCGTCCCGCTCAAGCTTGGCGTGTTCCTGGCGCTGCTGGCGCCGGGGCTGTGGGTGGCTTATGCGCTGGCGACGGGCCAGCTCGGCGCCCAGCCTTTGAAGGCCGCGACGCGCGAGTTGGGCTCGTGGGCGCTGCGGTTCTTGCTGATCTCGCTGGCGGTCACGCCGTTGCGCGCGCTGTGGAAATGGAACGCCCTGTTCGCCGTGCGGCGGATGCTCGGCGTGGGCGCTTGCGTCTACGGAGTCTTGCATCTGGCGCTCTATGCCGCGAGCCAAGGCTACGACCTTGTGAAGGTCGCGTCGGAGATTTGGCTGCGCGTCTATCTCACCATTGGCTTCGTCGCGCTGCTGGGCATGGCCGCCCTCGCCGCGACCTCGACCGACGACGCGATGAAGCGCCTGGGCGGCAAGGCGTGGCGGCGCCTGCATCGCCTCGCCTATCCGATCGCCGTGCTGGCGATCG
>JAMNXK010000438.1 GCA_023653245.1 Tagaea sp. | reverse complement strand
GTCGATCCGGCGGGCCGCGACATCGAAGGCAACAACGGCAACCTGACCGACGCGTTCCAGCGCATCCCCGGCCTGGGCGAGGGCCAGCTGCAGCGCTCGCAGGAAATCCTCGACGAGCTCATCCGCCGCCTGGGCGAGCGCACCCGCCCCGATACCGAGCGCGACTATCTCGAACGCCTGCTGCGCCGGTTCTAAAGGCGGGCGCCGCCACCATTCCCCGGCACCGTCGTCCGCGGGCTTGACCCGAGGCTGCCGCCTTTGGCGTCATTCGCGAGCGTCCACGCGTGCGGGCGCGGCAACGGCGACGCGGTTGACGACACCGCCGCATGGCACAATCATGACGCGATGAAGGACAAATGGTTATGGCTGGCGGTGCCTCTGGCTGTCTTGGTCGGGGGCCTCAATTTCGTTTGGTGGTTCCAGTCGGAAACCAACAAGGCCGAAAGCTGCCGCTACCTTCGCAAGGCGACCAATTCGCCCGACCCGCGCTGGCCGCGTTTCGGGGAGATGCTGCTCGCGAATTCGCTGATGCGCGGGCTTTGCCACAAGCCGGACGTCGCCAGAGGCATCGAGATGTTCGAGCGGCTGATCGCCGAGGGTGCCGGCGACTATATGGCGGTCCATTACTACTTGGCGCTCCAGCATGTCGGCGACGAAGAGCGAATGGCGCGCTGGCTCAACCCGGCGGCGGCTGCACGCCGAGTCTATCGGGTGCCAATGCTTGAAGTGTTCCCCAGCCTCATGGACATTCCCAAAGAGATCGAAAGCCGGTCGGCTTGGATGTTCGCCGGCACGAACGGCGACCGAGAAGAACGAGTGCTTGGAATCGTGCGCGAAATCACATCGCGCCCCTTCGCGACCAGGACGGCCGAGCGAGCGATCCTCGACGGCGCTTTGCGCAATCTGCGCCGCCTCGACCCGGTCGAAGGCGCATTCCAAACCTCGTTCGCGATGGCCAACGGCTTCACGGCGCAGAACGATCCGAACGCCAGACTCGAACTGCTCTCCGCAGCGGCGGAATGCGGCCATGTGCGGGCGATCGTCGGCCGCGCGCGCCAGTGGCTCGACGGCGAGCTGCGGCCGGGGCCGGACGCGGTGCCGGACATCGTCGCCACGCTCGCGGTGCTCGGGCGCTTCGGCGGAATCGATCCGGCGCTGCTCGACGCCGCGATCGCGAAATCCGGCGCGACGCTCGAAACGGCGTTGGGCGGCGGGACGCCGGAAACGTACCGCGACGCGATGGAATCGCGCTGTACGGCGAAGTTCGGCGCCGCGGCCACGTTCCGGATTCCCCGATGAGCGGCGATCAGCGGCCCTGCCCTCCGTTTCGTCGTCCGAGTTCGCGAGACGCTTCGGCTTCGACGTCGTCGGCGTCGCGCTTGACCCGAGGGCCGCGTTGACGCGCGCGACTGGTTGCGGGATTATCGAGGCCATGAAGATCTCTTGGGCGGCAATGGCGGCGGCGGCGATGCTGGCGATCGCCGCACTGCTGTGGGACTTGTTCGGACGTCCGGCGGCGCCGTTTCTGGCTGCGACAGGGCCCTGGCCGAGTTCTGTGTGCGACCGGCCGCCGATCGGCGTCCGGGGGACGGACCGCCCGCTGTCCGGCTACCGGCTCTATTTCGAAGGCATGTCGAAACTCGTGGGCGGCTGCCATCCGGCCGATCCGGACGCGGGCGTCGCGACGGTCGAAAGCGCCTTCGATCGAGGCCTGCCGGGCGCGTTCGCGGTCTCCTTCGTCGATGCGCTGATCGCCCAAGGCCGTCGCGACGATGCGGCCCGATGGATCGGCCAAGCCGCGATCGCCGCCATCGAATGGCGAGGCTTCGGCTTCGACACGTTCGGCATCCCGCTGCCGGCGTCGTCCGAATTGAACGCCGAGATCGCGCGGTTGCGCGGGGTGATCGGGGGCGCCGACGCGTCCGCAATGGAACGCGAACTCGCCGCCGCGTTGGCTCGCGACAGACTTCCGATCGACGAACGGTTCGCGCTCGAGCGCGCGATGATCCGAAGGTTGTTCCTCGTCGAGCCGGCGGCGGCCAACTACTGGCACTACCGCGCCGAACGGGCGAGTTCGCCTAGACTTTCGGAATTCGGAACTTTGCACCCAAATTTGTCGATCGCGTCGGAGTGCGGCTACATGCCCGCCCTTCACGAACTGGCCGCCCTTTACTTCGACCGCGCTCTCGACGGAAGCGAATCCGAGAACTTTCTCGACACGCTGCTTCTCTACCGCGACCGGGCGCGTGACGTACAAGATCTTGTCGCGCGCGCGCGCGAACGCCTCGGAGAGAGTTTCGCGACACAGGACGACGCCGAATTTCGGGCGTGGTTCGCCGAGCAATCCGAGAAGAGTTGCCGCGAGTGGTTCGCGCGGCAAAGCCAAGAGGCTTGGTCGGATTTTCGAATTCAATCGGCACGATAGAGCGCCGCGCGGCCGAGCGGTGTCGGACGAGCCACGCCCATCGTAGGGTCGAGGCTCGTCCGGCGTTGTCGCAGTGGATCCCTATTCGGCCGCTCGGGCTGGCCCAAACGGGACTTCGCGTCGCTCCTCTCTACCGACCATTCCTTCTCGTCCTCTCCGCTTCCAACTCGTCCCGCCGCCGCTGAATTTGCTGCGTGACCTCGAATTGTGCCTTGAGCCTCTCGACGACCGATTCCAGTTCGGCCTGTAGCTCCCCTACTTCGCGCCTTCCGTGAAGTGTCGCGGCACCGGCACTGACAACCGCCCCCGCGAGGCCGGCACCTGTCAGACTACGGGCCGTGACTCCACCCGGCAGTCGTCCTTGCGGCGGTCCGTGAAGAACATGGCGTTCCAAGAGTTCCTCCGCCACACCTTCGGCCGCGCCCGCCCCCGACGCATGGCCCGCCTTGAGCAGAGTGTCCTTGCTGCTGCGCTCGATTTCTTGCTGTAGGAACCTCATTCTGTCCCCAAGTTGACGTTGCTCAGCAAATGCTTTGCTTGCCGCAGCACGCTCGTTCCGGATCATGCTCGCGAGAACAGCGTCGCTTTCCGCTTGATACGGGCGTCGTTCGGGGGCCAATGGGGGAGGGGGCGGCGCGTCCGGCACGTTGGGTTTCGGCACTGGCGTCGTTTGGTTTGGATCCGCTTCGGTATTGGCAAGCGTTCCAGCCGCCGCCACCTGGGTGTCGGCTTCGGTTCGCGCCGACGGATCGATCGGCAGCGGATTGGGCGGGTCGGGCGGCGACGGGTTTTGGTGAAGGCCCCAGTCCTCCGCCGTCGGCGGCAAGCCTTGCGGCCAATACTCGGGCACGGGGCGTTGCTCGTTCTGCGCCGCTTGCCGCGCGCGTTCCGCGTCGTGCGCGGCCGCTTGGCGCAGCCCTTCGTCCTCGGGCAGTCCGGAGTTCGGCCCGTATTCGAGGAGGTTCTTCGGATCGGGCGTGTCTTGCGTGGCGGGTGCCGCGCGCGACGATG
>JAMNXK010000437.1 GCA_023653245.1 Tagaea sp. | reverse complement strand
GGCGTCTCCGACGATTCGCGCAAAGCGGCGTTGCGCAAGCTGTGGTCGCTCGACGAGCATTTCGCGCAGATCGACATCACCGAATGCCACTCGATCGATTTCAACGCGGTGCCGACCTTTCCCGACGGGCTCAAGAACACGATCTATCGCGTCGGCTCGGGCATGGTCGAAGCGGTCGAGGAGATCGAGCGCCAGGAACGCGAGGCGGCCGAGAAGGCCCGCGCGCTCGCCGAAAAATCGGATTCGCGCGACGCAACCCCTATCCGGTCCGATGATCCACCGGCGACGGACGATGCCGCGCCGCCGACCGTAACCGCCGAAGCGGCCGCCGAACGCCCAAAAACAAAGCTTTTGTGACGCCCCGGTTTTTGCTGCACTGCGATAGTAATGGGGTACGTTAGATTTACTTGACGGACCTCGGCCGGGCTTGCATTACTAACGCGTTGGTGAGGCTCAATCCCCATAAAAACATTGGGTTTTTTGCCAGCCGACGCAAGCAAGAAGATCCCTAGGGATGCGCCATTCGATGACCGGAACGACCAATCGGTTTGTGAGGCACGCGGCATGAACGCCGACGCTTCGCTGCAAGCGCTGGAGCGCGCGGTCGAATTGGCCGGCGGGCAATCGGCGTTGGCGCGCGCGATCGGAAAATCGCAGAGCCATATCTGGCATTGGCTCAAGGTCGCCAGGCGCGTGCCGGCCGAGGCCGCGGTGGCGATCGAGAAGGCGACGGGCGTCACGCGCCAGGAATTGCGCCCGGATCTCTACATTCAAGGCGAGAGCGCGAAGCACGACACGATGGATCCGATCGCCGAAATCGCCGAAGAGGACATGCTGCGCGCGCGGCTTTACGCGCTGCTCGGCGAATTGCTGGCCGACGTGCCGAGCGCCGAAACGCTGGCGCGCGTCGGCGAGTTGTCGGGCGATGCCTCGACCGAGCTGGGCGAAGCGATCAACGCGCTCGCGTCGGTGGCGCGCAAGACGACCGCGCGCGAGGCGTCGGACGAATTCCACGACCTGTTCATCGGCGTCGCCGCGGGCGAGCTGCAGCCTTACGCGTCGGTCTATCTCACCGGCTTCCTGCACGAAAAGCCGCTCGCCGATCTGCGCGGCGCGATGGGCGAACTCGGGATCGCGCGCGCGAGCGCGCGCGCCGAGCCGGAGGACCACGTCGCTTCGCTGTGCGAAATGATGGCGGGGCTGATCGCGGGCCATTTCGGCGAGCCCGCCGGCCTGCCGGCGCAGAAGGAGTTTTTCGACCGGCATATCGCCACTTGGGCGGGCCGGTTCTTCGAGGATCTGGCGGCGGCGAAATCCGCGCGCCTCTACATGCCGGTGGGTCGCATCGGCAAGCTGTTCGTTGATATCGAACGCGAAGCTTTCGCGATCGACGCGTGAAAGCGAAGCGGAACCGAAATTCGGGAGAGGAAGAGGGCTCGATCATGAAAAAGAACCTCGACACCAAGGCGGCCAGCCGCCGTGAATTCTTCGGACGGGCCGGCCTTGGCGCCGCCGTCGTCGCCGGCGCCGGCATGGGCGTGACGCCCGGTGCGGCGAAGGCCGAAGTGGCGGCCGCGAATTCGGCGGGCTACGCCGAGACCGCGCATGTGAAGACCTATTACGAGCTCGCGAAGTAAGGGAGGCGGGATCATGTTGACCAAGAAATCCGCTGGTTCGGCCGCCAAGAGCGGCCTTGCCAAGGCGTTGGCCGGCGCTTCGGGTGCGGCCCTCGATCGCCGCGCTTTCCTGCGCCGCTCGGGTCTGGCCGTCGGCGGCGTGGCCGCCGCCGCGTCGCTCAAGCTCGGCACGGTCGAAGCCGCGGGCCGCATGGGGCCGCCGACCAACGCGCCGATCACGCGCGTCAAGAACATGTGCACGCATTGCTCGGTCGGCTGTACGATCACGGCCGAAGTGCAGAACGGCGTGTGGACCGGCCAGGAGCCGACCTTCGAATCGCCGATCAACTTGGGCGCCCACTGCGCCAAAGGGGCCGCGATCCGCGAGCTCGTGCATGGCGACCGCCGTCTGAAGTATCCGATGAAGCTCGAAAACGGACGCTGGGTCCGCATGAGCTGGGATCAAGCGGTCAACGAAGTCGGCGACCGGCTGCTCAAGATTCGCGAAGCCAGCGGCCCCGACTCGGTCTACTGGCTGGGCTCGGCCAAGTTCACCAACGAGGCCGCGTATCTGAACCGCAAATTCGCGGCCTTCTGGGGCACCAACAACATCGACCACCAGGCGCGCATCTGCCACTCGACCACGGTGGCGGGCGTGGCGCAGTCCTGGGGTTACGGCGCGCAGACCAACTCCTACAACGACATCCAGAAGTCGCGCTCGATCTTCCTGATCGGCGGCAACCCGGCCGAAGCGCATCCGGTGTCGCTGCTGCACGTGTTGCGCGGCAAGGAGCAGAACCAGGCGCCGGTGATCGTGTGCGACCCGCGCTTCACGCGCACGGCCGCCCACGCGACCGAGCATGTGCGCTTGCGCCCGGGCACGGATATTCCGCTGATCTGGGGTATTCTCTGGCACGCGTTCCAGAACGGCTGGACCGACGAGGAATTCGTCAAGCGCCGCGTCTACGGCTGGAACCACGTTCAGGCCGAAGTCGCCAAGTACACGCCCGAAGTCGTCGAGCGCATCACCGGCGTGCCGGGCTCGCAGCTGCGCCGCGTGGCGCAGACGCTGTGGAACAACCGGCCCTTCACCGTGATCTGGTGCATGGGCGGCACGCAGCACACGGTGGGCTCGGCGAACGTGCGCGCCTACTGCATCCTCAACATGAACTACGGCACGATCGGCGTGTCGGGCGGCGGGACGAACATCTTCCGCGGCCACTGCAACGTGCAGGGCGCCACCGATCTCGGCCTCGACGTGCTGAATCTGCCCAACTACTACGGCCTCACCGAGGCCGCGTGGCGCCACTTCGCGCGCGGCTGGGGCGTGCCGTACGAGTATATGTTGGGCCGCTTCCGCTCCAAGGCGCTGATGGAGTTGCCCGGCACGCCGCAATCGCGCTGGCACGATCTCGCGCTGGAGAACAAGGCCAACCTCGCGGGCCAGACCGAAAACATCAAGGCGATGGTGTTCTGGGGCCACGGCGCCAATACCCAGACCCGCGGACCCGACGGCAAGAAGGCGATGGAGAAGGTCGATACGCTGGTCGTCATCGATCCGCATCCGATCCAGATCCCGGTCATGGCGTCCGGCCGCAAGGACGGCGTCTATCTGCTGCCGGCTTGCACCTCGCTGGAAATGAACGGCAGCCGCACGGCGTCGAACCGCTCGCTGCAATGGGGCTATCAGGTCGTCGACCCGATCTTCGAATCGAAGAACGACTACGAGATCATGTACCTGCTGGCGCGCAAATTCGGCTTCGCCGCCGAGATGTTCAAGAACATCAAGGTCGAAGCGAACAAGCCGCTGGCCGAGGACATCTTGC
>JAMNXK010000436.1 GCA_023653245.1 Tagaea sp. | reverse complement strand
TGCGCCACGGCCGAGCCCAGATCGCCCAGCCGGATCGCGAGCATCAGGAACGCGACCGCGACCAGGACCGGCAGCAGCCTTATGCGGCGCGCCCAATTCATGCGCGGCTTCCCGCGCGCGCGGCACCCATCGCGGAGCCGACTGTGGCCGCACTGGCGAGTGCGACGGCCGCCCCTCGCCTGCGATCGGCGATCGCTTTGAGCAATTCCTGTTCGGCTTGCGAGCGTTGGGCTTGGCGTTCCGAGCCTTCGCGTTCGGCGAATTTGATCGCGTCGCGCATCAGGCGCTCTTCCTCGCCCGAGGGCGACGCGTCCGAGCGCATGCGCGCGACCGGGACCGGTGCGGCGCGCACGCCGTCGGCGGCGGCGCGATCGGCGATCGGGGTGGCGCGCGCCACGACGTATTCGAGATCGTCCTTGAGGGCGACGGCCTTGCGCGTTTGATCTTCGAGCAGGCGGCCGGCGGCTTCGCCGGCGATCTTGAGATCGGCGATCGCGGCTTCGGCGCGGCGCGCGGCGTCGGTGAATTCCTTGATCGTCTTGTCGAGCTCGGCCTTGCCGTCGCGCCACGTGCCCAGGCGCTTGTGCAGCCGCCACGCGTAGACGATGACCGCGGCCAGCAGGGCCGCGAGGACGAGATTGAGCGCGAGATCGAAGCCCATCACGATTCCTCGTATTTGTTGATTTTGTGGTCGATCATGACCGCGACGTTCTGGCCGCGACGGCCCATGCGCCCTTTGAACAGGCGCTCGGGGCCGCACAGCACGGCGATTTCGCTTTCGGGCGTGGCGTTGAGCATCAGGCGCGTGCCGACCTTGAAGTCGAGCACGTCCTGCAGCGTCATCACCTGATCGTCGAGAACGGCGTGGATATCGACCTCGGTCGACCACAATTCGGTGGCCAAGTGGCCTTCCCAAATCGAGTCGCGGCCGAATTTTTCGCCCATGAACTGCTGGAGCAGCATTTCGCGGACCGGCTCGAGCGTCGCGTAAGGCAGCAGCAATTCCAGGCGTCCGCCGCGATCCTCCATGTCGATGCGCAGCTTGGCGATGATGGCGGCGTTCGCGGGGCGCGCGATCGTGGCGAAGCGCGGATTGGTCTCCAGGCGCTCGAAGCGGAAATTGACCTTGCTGATCGGATCGAAGGAGGCCGAAAGATCGCCGAGCACGACCGCGACCAGGCGCTCGACCAGGTTGCGTTCGATCGTGGTGTAGGGACGGCCTTCGATGCGCATCGCCGCGGTGCCGCGCCGGCCGCCGAGCAGCACGTCGACGATCGAGTAGATGAGTGCCGAGTCGACCGTCAGCAGGCCGAAATTGTCCCATTGCTCGGCCTTGAACACGGCGAGCATGGCGGGCAGCGGGATCGAGTTGACGTAGTCGCCGAAGCGCGTGGAGGTGATGACGTCGAGCGAGACTTCGACGTTATCGGAGGTGAAATTGCGCAAGCTCGTGGTCAGCATTCGCACCAAGCGGTCGAACACGATTTCGAGCATCGGCAGGCGTTCGTACGAAACGAGCGCGCTGTTGATGATCGCCTGCATGCCCGAGGTGCCGTCGCCCCCGGCCCCGCCCGCATCGAAGCCGAGCAACGAGTCGATTTCGTCCTGATTGAGCACGCGCGCGGTCGCATCGCCCCCGCCGCCGCCGCCCGCGTCGCCGCCGCCCGAGTCCATGGCCGCCCATTCGGCGGCCATCTTCTCTTCTTCGGTCATGTTGTTCGGGTCTGACATATCGGGGCCTCTATTGGACCAGCATTTCGCGGAACAGGATGTCATTGACGCGCGCCGGAGCGGCGGCCAGCTGGACGCGCGTCAGCAGCTCTTCGCGCAGTTTCAGGAATCCAGACGAGCCGCGCAGATCCTCGGGGCGCAGCTCGCGCAGATAGACTTGGAAATTGTCGAAGATGCGCGGCAGATTGGCTTCGAACTGGCCCGCGTCTTCGATCGAGCGCAGCTCGACCGTCATGGTGAGCTTCAGGAACGACGTGCGCCGCCCGGCACCCGCATTCAGGTTCACCAGCAGATCGGGCAAGTTGAAATAGACCGACTTGACCGGGCCCTTGGGTTCCTCGGGCTTGGGCGGACCTTCTTCGGCCTGCTGCTCGACCTTCGGATCGCCCGAGAAAAACAGGAAGAACACACCGGCGCCGATCCCCAGCAACAGCACAAGCGCCCCCGCCCCGACGATGATCAACATCTTGCCGGACAGGAACTTCTTCTTGGGCGCCTCCCCGCCTTCCGGCGGGGCGCCGTCGGCGCCGTCTTTGGGTGGATCGTCAGCCATCGAACCCGCTTCGCATCCTCAAAGCCCAAGACGAATCTTGGGCAGATTTATCTAAACTCCCACTTAACCTTGCCAAAGGGTGGTTAACAACCGGTTATCGTCCGCAAGAAATAGGTTAAAGAATGATTTACAAGCCTTTGCGATTCATCACTGAACCAGGAGCTCACGAAACAAAACATCGGTCACGCGCGCGGGCCGCGCGGCGGCTTGAACGCGGATCAGCATCTCCTCGCGCAGCCGCATCAGCCCGGCCGAGCCGCGCAAATCTTCGGGCCGCAGCTCGCGAAGATAGGTCACGAAGGTGTCGATAATGCGCGGCATCGCGTCTTCGAATTCGGGAATGTCGGCCTCGACGACTTCGATCGAGGCGGTCAGCTTGATGAAATTCCCGCGCCCGCGCTGGGCCAGGCTGAGATTCACCAGCAGGTCGTTCAGATTGTAGATCGCCGTGGGCGGCGGCGGGGGCGGCGGTGCCTCGACCTCCTCCGTCGGCGGCTCGCCGCCGAAGAACCCCAAGAACCACGCGGCGCCGCCGCCGATCGCCAGCAGCAGGATCGGCACCAGAATGATCAGCAGCTTCTTGCCCGAAAGCTTCTTTTTTCCGCCGGCTTCGCCTTCGGCGGCGGCGGCATCGGGGGCGGCGGCGGCGTCGGTCATGTCCCAACTCTACCAAATTTGTCTAAACTTGGCACGATCTTGCCTCAGATCGGTTAACGCGCCCTAAAGAACTAGGTACGATCCCTGCCACCTCGCAAGGGAGAGTCCCCATGGATCGTCGTTCCGTCCTGACCGCCGGTGTGGCAAGCACCCTCGCCGCCCCCGCCCTCGCCCAAGCCCCGGCCGCGCCGATCCGGCTGCGCATGACCACGATCGTGCCCGAGGGGACGTATCTGTTCACCGCGTTCACCAGCCGCTTCGTCGATCACGTGCGCACGTTGACCGACGGGCGCGTCGAGATTCAGGCGTTCCCGGCCGGCGTGCTCGCCCCGCCTTTCGACGTCTATCGCGCGGTCGAAGACGGGCGCGCCGATATGGGCCACGCGCCGCCGGCGCTGATCTATCAGCGCGATCCGACGATGGCGCTGTTCACCAGCTTCCCCGGCGGGCTGGGGATCGAAGCGACGATGCATTGGCTTTACGAGGGCGACGGCCTGAAGCTG